>NZ_JBSFMT010000025.1:0-133571 GCF_053599695.1 Streptomyces sp. NPDC000878
AGGTATTCGGTGAGTTCGGTCTTGGTGGTGCGCCAGGTGAAGTAGGTGTAGGACTGCTGGAACCCGGTCTGGGCCAGGGTGTGCATCATCGCGGGGCGGGTGAACGCCTCCGCCAGGAAGATCACGTCGGGGTCGGTGCGGTTGATCTCCGCGATGACCCGCTCCCAGAAGACGACCGGTTTGGTGTGCGGGTTGTCGACCCGGAAGATCCGCACCCCGTGCGCCATCCAGTGCCGCAGCACGCGCACCGTCTCCGCGATGAGGCCGGGCAGGTCGGCGTCGAAGGCGATGGGGTAGATGTCCTGGTACTTCTTCGGCGGGTTCTCCGCGTACGCGATCGTGCCGTCCGGACGGTGATGGAACCACTGCGGGTACTTCTGCACCCAGGGATGGTCCGGCGAGCACTGGAGCGCGAAGTCGAGCGCGATCTCGATGCCGTGGCGGGCGGCCTCGGCGACGAAGAAGTCGAAGTCCTCCAGCGTGCCCAGCGCGGGATGGACGGCGTCGTGGCCGCCGTCCTCCGACCCGATCGCCCACGGCACGCCCACATCCTCCGGGGACGCGGAGAGGGTGTTGTTGGGGCCCTTGCGGAAGGTGTGCCCGATCGGATGGATCGGGGGCAGGTAGAGGACGTCGAAGCCCATCACGGCGATCGACTCCAGCCGCCGCGCGGCCGTCCGGAACGTCCCGTGCGGCTGTGCGGGCGTGCCCTCCGAGCGCGGGAAGAACTCGTACCAGGCCCCGTACAACGCCCGCTCCCGCTCCACCACCAGCGCCAACGGCTCACTGGCGGTGACCAACTCACGCAACGGATGCCGGCGCAGCACCTTGTTCACGGCCGGGGTGAGGGCCGCCGCCAGCCGGGCCGGCGCCGGGCGTTCGATGTCCCGGAGGGCCGCGGCGGCGGTCAGGAGCACCTCCCGTTTGCCCTTGTTCTTCGGTACGCCGGTGGCGGCACGCTCGTACAGCTGCGCGCCTTCCGCCAGTACGAGTTCCGTGTCGATCCCGGCCGGGATCTTGATGCCCGCGTGGTGCCGCCAGGTGGTGATCGGATCGCCCCACCCCTCCACGGTGTACGTCCACTCACCGGGCGCGTCGGCCTCGACGGTGGCGCCCCAGCGGTCGGTGCCCGGTGCCAGTTCGCGCATCGGCGTCCAGCGGCCGGGGCGGCCCTTCGGGTCGCGGAGCACGACGTTCGCGGCGACCGCGTCATGGCCCTCGCGGAAGACCGTGGCCGAGACCTCGAAGGCCTCCCCGACCACCGCCTTCGCCGGACGGCGCCCGTTCAGGACGAGGGGGCGGACGTCCAGGACGGGGATACGGCCGACCGCGGTGTCCGTGCTGGAGGGGAGGGGCTCGGCCGCCGGGGCCGGTTTCGTGGCCGGAGAGGTGGCTGTGGCGGCGGTGGCGGCGGTGCTCGGTGCCGGGTGACCGGCCGCGGAGGGCGGGTCGTGGGGCGCCGGGGCGGTGGTGGCGGGGATGCCGTGGGTCGTCCGACCGGTGCCGGAGGGTTGCTCCGGAGTCGTGGGCCGGGCGGTGGGGGACGTCCTGGGGGGCTTCGGGGGTGTCTCCGGGGCAGGGGAGGGTGTCCCCTGATGTGCCGGCGGGACGGCGGTGGCCGTCCGGGGTATCGGTGGTGTGCCGGTGGTGGGGGTCGGAGGTGCTGCCGAGTGGTGCATGGCGGGCATGACCGCTCCTGTCCGCGTCAACGTGGGTGGGCGGATGGATGTGGGGAGGGGTGTCCAACGGGCGTACTGAGTCGTGTACCGGGGGAGCCTTCCCACCCTATTCGGGTGGGCAATCCGGCACTTTGCTAACTACTCGCGCGTATGTCTGCACCCAGGATCGGCCAGGTCCGCGAACGTCGTCGGCCCCGTCCGGCGGACGGGGCCGACAACGGCACAGTGCCCCTAAGCGAGCGGTGTACGCAGGAGTTTGTTCGGTGAACCGGCCTTCTTGTCGGAGACTTTCCCGGCCGTCGCCAGGGACGTCAGCGCCTTGGCGACTTGCGCCGGACGGGATTTCGGTCGTTCCGCCAAGTAGAGGGCAGCCGCGCCCGCCGCGTGCGGCGCCGCCATCGACGTACCCGAGAAGGCCACCCGGCCCGTGTCGCTCGCGTACGACGCCGAGGTGATCGAGACGCCCGGGGCGAACAGATCGAGAGCCGATCCCCAGTTCGAGAAGGCGGCCCGGGCGTCCGTCCACCCGGTCGCGCCGACCGTGATCGCCTCCTTGACGGCGGCCGGGGAGTAGGACGCCGCCGACGCCCCGTCGTTCCCGGCCGCGACCGTGTACGTCACCCCGGACGCGATCGAGTTCCGTACCGCCGCGTCCAGTTGGGTGTTGCGGTAGCCGCCGAGGCTCACATTGGCGACGGCGGGCTTCCTGGCGTGCCTCGTCACCCAGTCGATGCCCGCGATGACCTGCGCCGTCGTACCGCCGCCCGCGTCGTCGAGGACGCGTACGGAGACGACCCTGGCCTTCTTCGCGACGCCCAGGGCCGTCCCGGCGATCGTCGCCGCGACATGCGTACCGTGGCCGTTTCCGTCGCCCGCCCATCTGTCGTTGCCGACGAAGTCCCAGCCGTAGCTCGCCCGTCCGCCGAAGTCCTTGTGCGAGATCCGGATACCGGTGTCGATCACGTACACGGTGACGCCCTTGCCCGCCGAGTCCGGCGAGGAGTAGCTGTCGTCGAGCGGCAGCGCGGCCTGGTCGATCCGGTCCAGGCCCCAGGACGGCGGGTTCTGCTGGCCGCGTTTGCGGGCAAGCGCGTACGCCGTTTCCTCGGCGTACGTCGTGCTCTGGTCGTAGGTGATCCGGGTGTCCTGGGCGACCGAGGCCACGCGGGAGTCCGCCGCGAGGAGCCTGGCCTGTCTCTCGTCGGCCTGGATGGCGTAGCCGTTCAGGACGGTGCTGTAGGTGTGGCTTATTTTCGCCCCGTACTTCGCGGCGAGTCTCTTGCCGTCCGCCGACGGGGCCGCCGTCCCTCCCTTGAGTGTGACCAGGTAACTTCCGTCGACGGAGCCGGGTTCACCGGCGCCGACTATCTGCCCCTGCGGAGCGGCCTGGGCCGGTGCGATGGCCGAAAGCACCAAGGCTGTGGTCACGGCGGTCAGGCCCGCCGCCCAGCGCAGACGTCTTGTGCGCGTCCGTTTCATGGTTGGAGTTCCCCCTCCTCGGCCGCCAACGCCGGGCGGCCTTCTGGGCAGCCTCTCGTGCGGGGAGAAGTGTTACAAGGTGGCCTACGGGGGTGGAACCGGCCATATCGTCCGTACGGGTACCCGGTAGTGGCGTTACGGACGCGCACGACGCCCCGTGGTTCGTACGCCTCCGCCCCGATACCGTCATGGGGTTGATGACGGACGCACACGGCCGTGCGTCCCTGTAAGGCTTGACATGACGCGCGACCACCGAGGTGGCATGTGAAGGCGATCCGTCGGTTCACCGTCCGTCCCGTTCTCCCCGAACCCCTCCGGCCGCTCAGCGACCTGGCCCGCAATCTGCGCTGGTCCTGGCACGCGGAGACCCGCGAACTCTTCCAGTCCGTCGACCCCGAACGCTGGACCGACGCGGACTGCGATCCCGTACGGCTCCTCGGCAGCCTCTCGCCCGAGCGGCTCACCGAACTCGCCGAGGACCGCCACTTCCTGCGCCGCCTCACCGCGGTCGCCGACGACCTCCACGACTACGTCACCGGCACCCGCTGGTACCAGACGCAGACGCAGCGAGAGGGGGCCGAACTCCCGGCCGCCGTCGCCTACTTCTCCCCCGAGTTCGGCATCACTGCCGCTCTCCCGCAGTACTCCGGCGGCCTCGGCATCCTCGCCGGGGACCATCTGAAGTCGGCCAGCGACCTCGGCGTACCGCTGATCGGCGTCGGACTCATGTACCGGCACGGCTACTTCCGCCAGTCCCTCTCCCGGGACGGCTGGCAGCAGGAGACCTATCCGGTCCTCGACCCCAACGAACTCCCCGTCGCCCTCCTCAAGGAACCCGACGGCTCCCCGGCCCAGGTCTCCCTGGCGCTGCCCGGCGGCCGGTCGCTGCGGGCCCGGGTCTGGCTGGCGCAGGTGGGCAGGGTGCCGCTGCTGCTCCTCGACTCGGACGTGGAGGAGAACGACCTCGGCGAACGGGGCGTCACGGACCGGCTGTACGGGGGTGGCAGCGAGCACCGCCTCCTCCAGGAGATGCTGCTCGGCATAGGAGGAGTGCGCGCGGTCCGGACGTACTGCCGGCTCACCGGGCACCCCGCCCCCGAGGTGTTCCACACCAACGAGGGCCACGCGGGCTTCCTCGGTCTGGAGCGGATCGCCGAACTCTGCGACGAGGGGCTGGACTTCGACGCGGGGCTGGAGGCGGTACGCGCGGGCACGGTCTTCACGACGCACACGCCCGTCCCGGCCGGCATCGACCGCTTCGACCGCGAACTGCTCGCCCGGCACCTCGGCCCCGACGCCGAACTCCCGCGCATCGACGTGGAACGCGTGCTGAGTCTGGGCATGGAGACGTATCCGGGCGGCGAGCCGAACCTCTTCAACATGGCGGTGATGGGGCTGCGGTTGGGCCGCCAGGCAAACGGGGTCTCCGTTCTCCACGGGCAGGTCAGCCGCGAGATGTTCGCGGGGCTGTGGCCCGGCTTCGACCCCGCCGAGGTCCCGATCACCTCGGTCACCAACGGTGTGCACGCGCCGACTTGGGTCGCGCCGGAGGTGTTCAGGCTGGGGGCCAAGCAGATCGGCGCGGAGCGCACCGAGGACGCGCTGACGGTCGGCGGCTCGGACCGGTGGGACGCGGTCGCGGACATCCCGGACCAGGACATCTGGGAGCTACGACGGTCCCTGCGCGAGCAGTTGGTGGTGGAGGTACGGGAACGGCTGCGGGCCTCCTGGCGTCAACGCGGCGCCGGTACGGCGGAGTTGGGCTGGATCGACGGGGTGCTCGACCCGGACGTCCTGACGATCGGATTCGCGCGCCGGGTCCCCTCGTACAAACGCCTGACCCTGATGCTGCGCGACCGGGACCGCCTGCTCGATCTGCTCCTCCACCCCGAACGCCCCATCCAGATCGTGGTCGCGGGCAAGGCGCACCCGGCGGACGACGGTGGCAAGCGGCTGATCCAGGAGCTGGTGCGGTTCGCCGACGACCCGCGGGTCCGCCACCGGATCGTGTTCCTCCCGGACTACGGCATGGCGATGGCGCAGAAGCTCTACCCGGGCTGCGACATCTGGCTGAACAACCCGCTGCGTCCGCTGGAGGCGTGCGGGACGAGCGGGATGAAGGCGGCGCTGAACGGCTGTCTCAACCTCTCGGTCCTGGACGGCTGGTGGGACGAATGGTTCCGGCCCGACTTCGGCTGGGCGATCCCCACGGCGGACGGCACGGGCACGGACCCCGACCACCGGGACGACGTGGAGGCCGCGGCCCTGTACGACCTCCTCGAACAGCGCGTGACCCCGCGCTTCTACGAGCACGGCCAGACGGGCCTGCCCGACCGCTGGATCGAGATGGTCCGCGAGACCCTCACCCACCTGGGCCCGAAGGTGCTGGCCGGCCGAATGGTCCGCGAGTACGTGGAGCGCCTCTACGCCCCCGCTGCCCGCGCCCACCGCACCATGACCCCGGACACGGCAAGGGAGTTGGCGGCCTGGAAGTCCCGGGTCCGGCACGCCTGGCACACGGTGACGGTCGACCATGTCGAGACCTCGGCCCCCTCCCTGACGGCGGAACTTGGGAGCACGCTGTCCCTCCGGGTGCGGGTGGGGCTCGGTGAACTCGCCCCGGACGACGTCGAGGTCCAGGCGGTCTCGGGGCGGGTCGACTCGGAGGACAGCATCACCGACGCGACGACGGTCCCGCTGAAGCCGGTCGGCGGCCCCGACCTGGAAGGGTGCTGGCTGTACGAGGGGCCGCTGTCCCTGCACCGGACCGGGCCCTACGGCTACACCGTGCGGATCCTGCCGGCGCATCGACTGCTGGCGTCGAGCGCGGAGATGGGGCTGGTGGCGGTGCCTTCGGAGGAGGTGGGGGAGGGGGCCGGGGTGCTGATGCGGTGACCCCTGGACGACCTGGCCGGCTGGTCCTGGCGGTGTGTCAGGACCAGCTCCACGCCTGGTTGCCGTTGGCCGCGCAGCTCCAGCCCTGTACCGTCCGGCCCTCCTGGCCCGTGGTGGCGGCCTCCGCGTCCAGGCAGTAGCCGTTCGGGATGCTGACGAAGGTCTGGCCGCCGAACTGGCCGGCGTCGCCGAGGCGCCAGTACTGGGCTTCCAGGCCGGTGCAGACCCTGGTGCCGACCTGCTGGCCGTTCGTACCGCTGGTGCTCGCGTCGGCGTCCAGGCAGCGGTGGCTGCTCTGGTTGACGACGATGTACCGGGAGTCCTGGCCGGGGACGCGGTACAGGGCCCAGCTCTGGGTGGCCGTGCCCTGGCAGGTCCACACCCCGACGGTGCCGTCGCGGGCGTCGAGGCAGCGGGCGGTCGAGCCGCCGCTGGTGCTCTCGGCCACCGTCAGCGCGCCGGTGCGGGCCGCGCCGCGCGGCGTGCCGTACAGGAGTTCCTTGGTCTGGGCGCCGACCCTGCCGTCCACGGAGGTTCTGGCCTCGGTCTGGAAGGCCCGCACCGCGGCGAGGGTCTCCTGGCCGAACCGGCCGTCGACCGTGACGTACAGGCCGTGGCCGCCGAGGAGGAGTTGCAGAGCCTTGACGCAGTCGCCGGCGGCGCCCGTCGCGAGTTCCGCGGCGCAGGCGGCGGACCGGATGTCCGGCGTCGAGGGGTTCTGGCCGGACGCCTGGGTCGGCTCCTGCTGCGTTGCCTGGTCCCGCGTCGCCGACGAGGTGGGCGCGAGTGTGCCGGGCGGGGTGGTGGGTGCGGCGGTCGGGTCCGTCGTCGTGGCCGGGGCGGGTATCAGGTCCGGGGCGGCCGACGCGCCGGTGTCGGTTCCGGTTCCGGTGGCGGCCGTTGCCCGGTCGCCGCCCTGGCTCAGCAGCGCCGCGGTGATGCCCCCGGCGGCCAGGGCGGCTGCCGTCGCGACGGCGACCAGCGTCAGCTTCCTGGTCCCGCCCTTCCCGCCCTTCCTGCTGGTCCTGCTGGTCCTGGGTTTTCCGTGTTCGCCGGGCGGGGCGGGGGCCGGGGTGACGGCGGGCGGGGGTGCCGCTTGCTGGAGGGGCTTCGGGCGCTTCTTCCGAGGGGGTGCGGCCGGTACCGGTGCCGGTGACGACGGTGACAGCTGGTGGCCGATGGCCGTCCTGAACACCGTCTCCGGCAGGGGGCGCCGCTCGGGATCCTTGTCCAGGCAGGTGCGGATGAACGCGGCCAGTTCCGCGTCGACGGTCCCCACCACGTCGAGCACCTCGTCCCGGGGCGGCTCGAAGGCCACCCCGAACAGGACGTCGACGCCCGTCCCCTCACCGAACGGCGCCTGCCCCGTGACGGCGTACGTCAGGGTCGAGGCCAGCGAGAAGACGTCGGAGGCGGCGGTGACCTCGCGGCCCCTGGCCTGTTCCGGGGACATGTAGGCGGGCGTTCCGACGTTCTGGCCCGTGACGGTGATCGCGGTGCCGTCGGGGGCCTGGACGACGCCGAAGTCGATGACGCGGGCGCCGTCCGCACCCAGGATCACGTTGGACGGCTTGAGGTCGCGATGGACGAGCCCCGCCTGCCAGATGGCCTCGATCGCCCGCCCGACGTCGGCCAGCAGCCGCCAGGCCGCCTCGGGGCCGATCGGCCCGCGCGCGGCGACGACCTCGGCGAGCGTGGGCCCCGGTACGTACTCGGTGGCGACCCAGACCAGGTCCTCGTCGCAGCCGCTGCCCAGCAGCCGCACGATGTGCGCCCCCTGGATGCGGTCAAGGGCGCCGACCTCCCGCTCGAACCGCTTGCGGAACTGCGGGTCCTCCGCGTACTCGGGCCGGATCACCTTCACGGCCGCGAGGCCCGTCCCGCCGGTGGTGTCCCGGCCCAGATAGACCCGGCCCATGCCGCCGCTGCCGAGCAGTGACTCCAGCAGGTACGGGCCCGCCTGCCGGGGGTCGCTCCTGCGCAGCGGGACCACCGGAGGCGGTTCCATACCGGTCGCCGCATAGGCCATCGCTACGGTGCGGCTGCGGTGCTGGGGTGGCATGAGGGCCCTGGTCTCTCGCGTGGCACGTGTGACCGCGAGATTAGCGCAGCACACCTGTACGAAAGGGGGAGTTGGGCCGGTTTCCCGGCCAGGAATTCGCGCAAGCCCTTCCGACCTCGGCGTACTCGGCGCTCAGTCCTCGCCGTACTCCCCGCACAGCCGCCGCAGGACGACCCCGCACCGCCGTGCATAAGCATGCTGCAGACCCCGTGTCGCGGGCCCGGCCGCCTTGGCGTACCACTTCGCGCCGCGGCTGAACGCGCTGACCGTCAGCCAGACAGTGCCGTCGCCCGTGCGGTCCACGACGAACGACTCCTCGCCGCACTCCGGGTGACCGGCCAGCGTGCCGTACGCCCAGCCCGCGCGCCGGTGTTCCTCCACTGTCCAGACGACACGGCAGGGCGCCTTGATGAGACCGGCGAGGGTGACCGTGACGTCGACGTCCGGGGCCGCCCGTTCGGCGCTCGCGTCGATGCCCACGCCCATCGCGCGGTGCATCTCCCAGGTGAGAACGGCCTCGGAGGCGCGCCGGAAGACCTCCGTGCCCTCGCCTATGCGGGTGCGTACATGCAGGTGGTGGAAGCCGGGCGGACAACGGAAGCCGCGCTCGCGGGTCGCGCCGACCTCCGCGTACGTGAAGGACATGGGCCCAAGGGTAGGGCGGGGGGTGCCGGTGGCCGTGCGGCGGGGGTGCGGGACGCGGATGCGCGTACGACGGGGGCGGTACCCGGAAATGCCTTCGTTCCGGATACCGCCCCGCCGATCACCTGCTGAACCGGCCGACTACCGTTCGTTCGCCGGTGGTTGTCACGCCGTGACGTTGACCGCCGCCCAGGCCGCGTTCACCGCCGCGTACTCCGTGCTGCTGGAGCCGTACAGGGCCGAGGCCGCCGACAGGGTCGCCGTGCGGGCGCCCTTGTAGTTGGTCGTCGACGTCATGTAGGTGGTCAGCGCCTTGTACCAGATCTGGACGGCCTTGGCGCGGCCGATGCCCGTGAGCGTGGAGCTGTTGTACGTCGGGGAGTTGTAGCTGACCCCGTTGATCGTCTTCGAACCGCTGCCCTCCGAGAGGAGGAAGAAGAAGTGGTTCGCCGGGCCGGACGAGTAGTGCACGTTCAGGTTCTTCAGCGTCGAGGACCAGTAGTTGGCCGAGCCGCCGTCCTTGCTCGGCTGGTCCATGTAACGCAGCGGCGTGCCGTCGCCGTTGATGTCGATCTCCTCGCCGATGAGATAGTCACCGACGTCGTTGGAGTTCGCCGCGTAGAACTCGGTCGCCGTGCCGAAGATGTCGGACGTCGCCTCGTTCAGACCGCCGGACTCACCCGAGTAGTTCAGGCCCGCCGTGTTGGAGGTGACGCCGTGGGTCATCTCGTGGCCGGCCACGTCCAGCGAGGTCAGCGGGTTGACGTTGCCGTCGCCGTCGCCGTACGTCATGCAGAAGCAGTCGTCGTCCCAGAACGCGTTGACGTACGCGTTGCCGTAGTGGACGCGAGAGTAGGCGGCGACGCCGTCGTTCTTGATGCCGGAGCGGCCGAAGGTGTTCTTGTAGAAGTCCCACGTCTCCTGCGCGCCGTACGCGGCGTCGACGGCCGCGGTCTGGTCGCTGGTCGAGCTGGAGGCCGCGCCGGTGCCCCACGTGTCGTCGGCGTCGGTGAAGAGGGTGCCGGCGGTGTCGGTTACGGAGCGCGCCTTGTTGTACGTCTTGTGGCCGCCGCGAGTGCTGTCGGTCAGCTGGTACGTCGAGCCCGACAGCGTCGTGCCCAGGGAGACCGTGCCCGAGTACAGGCTCTTGCCGGTGCCGGTCTCGATGCCCTGGTACTCGTACAGCTTCTTGCCGGTGGCCGCGTCCGTGATGACGTGCAGCTCGTTCGGGGTGCCGTCCTCCTGGAGGCCGCCGACGACGGTCTCGTAGGCGAGGGTCGGGGTGCCCGAGGCGGCCCAGATCACCTTGCGGGGGGCGTTGGACGCCTCCGACTTGGTGGAGCCGGCCTTCTTGGCGAGGGTGACGGCCTGCTTCTCGACGGCGGCCGTGGTGACCTCGGGTGTGAGGTCGGTGACCTTGATGGCGGCCTTCTGGGCCTTGGTCACGCTCCGGGTCTCGCCGGCCGCGTTCTCGTGCACGACGAGGTCGCCGCCGAGGACCGGCAGGCCCGCGTAGGTGCGCTCGTAGCGGGTGTGCAGGGTGCCGTCGGCGTCCTTGATGACGTCACGGACGACCAGCTTCTCCTGCGCGCCGAGGCCTATCTCGTCGGCGGTCGCCGGGGCTTCGGCGGCGGCCTCCTTGATGAGCGCGGTGCGCGTGGCGGGGGAGAGGGTGATCGGTACGGCGGCGGCCTTGGCCCTGGCGCCGGCCGGCTCGGTCTCCGCGGAGGCACCGGTGGTCAGACCGGTGGTGATCAGGGCACCGGCCGCGATCGCGGTGGCGATGGCGAGCGTGGTGCGCTTGTGACGCGCGTAGATGGGGGTCACGCGAACTCCTCTGTGGGGGATCCGGACGGCCTTGGGGTGATCGTCCGGCGCTGGTCGTGAAGTTGGAGTGCTGCTGCTGCGGCGTGCGGTGGAAGAGTGACATTGGGGGCGCGTACATGTCAGGACCCTCAAGTGATGTTGGCCGAAAATCAACTGCCGAGTGAACGTTTCGTGCGTGTAACGCGGCGCGATCTTGGCAAAGCGGCGCTAAAGATCAGGCCCGGTGGCAACAAAACCGCAGTACAGGAGCTGCAAAGGCCGCGCCGCCCCGGCGAGTTGATCCACCGGGGCGGCGCTCTGTCGTTCACGGGTCCTGAACGGTGTCCGAACGGGCCCTTACGGGCGGTGTGTTCAGGCCGTCGGGAAGGTGATCTTCCAGCCGTTGATCCTGCCGGTGTCCTGGGCCGCGCGGTCCTGGACCCTCAACACCCAGGTCCCGTTGGCGACCTCGGAGGAGGCGTTGACCGTGTACGGCTCGTTCACGTCGTCCGCCGAGTCCGAGGAACTGAACGGCTTCAGGGTGTAGACCGACCCGTCCGGCGCCACCAGATCGACGACGAGGTCGCCGCGCCAGGTGTGCGTGATGTCCGGCGTGACGATCAGGTTGGTCGGCGCGTTGCCGGTGACCCCGGTGACCGCGAGCGACGAGGTCACGGCGGCACCGTTGTCCGGAATCGATACGGCGGTCGTGGACTCGAAGGAGGTCCCGGTGCCACCGCCACCGCCCGGACGGGTGCCGACGTTGATACCGGCCCACGCGTTCTGCACGGCCGTGTACTCGGCGCTCGTCGTGCCGTACAGCTCACCCGTCGCCGCGAGCGTCCCGGTGCGGGCCGCCGCGTAGTTGGTGGTCGAGGTGAACTTCGTGGTGAGCGCGCGGAACCAGATCTTCTCCGCCTTGTCCCGGCCGATGCCGGTCACCGCGAGCCCGTCCGAGGTCGCCGAGTCGTAGGTGACACCGTTGATGGTCTTGGTGCCGCTGCCCTCGGAGAGGAGGTAGAAGAAGTGGTTCGCGGGACCCGACGAGTAGTGCACGTCGATCGACCCGATGCCCGAGTACCAACTGTCCCTGGACGAACCGTCCTTGCTCGGCCTGTCCATGTAACGCAACGGCGTGCCGTCGCCGTTGATGTTGATCTCCTCGCCGATGAGGTAGTCACCGACGTCGGAGGAGTTGTTGGCGTAGAACTCGACCGTCGAGCCGAAGATGTCGGAGGTCGCCTCGTTCAACCCGCCCGACTCACCGCTGTAGTTGAGGCCGGCCGTGTTGGCGGTGAGGCCGTGCGTCATCTCGTGCGCGGCCACGTCGATCGACGTCAGCGGGTTGGCGTTGCCCGAGCCGTCGCCGTACGTCATGCAGAAGCAGCTGTCCTGCCAGAAGGCGTTGACGTAGTTGTTGCCGTAGTGGACGCGCGAGTACGCGCCCACGCCGTCGCCCCGGATGCCGGAACGCCCGTGCACGTTCTTGTAGTAGTCCCAGGTGAGCGCGGCGCCGTAGGCGGCGTCGGCGCCGGCCGACTCCAGGTTGGACGGCAGGCCGTTGCCCCAGATGTCGTCGGGGCCCGAGAAGAGGGTGCCGGTGCCGGAGGTGCCGCGGTTCAGGTTGTACGTCCGGTGGCTGCCGCGCGTGCCGTCGGTCAGGTTGTACGTCGATCCGGACTGCGTGGTGCCGAGAGTGACCGTGCCGCTGTACACCGTGTTGCCGGTGCCGGTCTCGACCGCCTCCCACTCGAACAGCTTCACGCCGCTCGTGGCGTCCGTGATGACGTGCAGCTCCTGCGGGGTGCCGTCGTGCTGGAAGCCGCCGACGACCGTCTCGTAGGCGAGGACGGGGGTGCCGCTCGCCGCCCAGATCACCTTGCGCGGGGCCTTGTTGACGTCGGGGCTCTTGGCCTCCTCCGCCTTCGCCGCGCCCAGCGCCTGGGTCTCGGCCTTCGCGGCGGCGATCTTCGGCGTCAGGGACGCGACCTTGATGGTGGCCCGGGTCGCCTTCACGACGCCTTCCGTGGCACCGGACTTGGCGGTGTCGACCACCAAGTCGCCGCCCAGGACGGGGAGTCCGTCGTACGTGCGCTCGTACCGCGTGTGCACGGTGCCGTCGCCGTCCTTGAGGACGTCACGGACGACGAGCTTCTCCTTGGCGCCCAGCCCGAGTTCCTCGGCCGTCTCCGCCTTGGTGGCGTCGGCCTCGGCGAGCAGCGCGGCGCGCTGGGCGGGGGACAGCTTGACGGACTCGGCGCCCGGTATGACCTTGCCCGCGGCCGACGGTGCCTTCTCCGGGGCTGCGGTGGCGGCACCGGACTGAACGGCCGCTGCCAGTAGGGCGGTTACGGCGACGAGGGCGCCGGTGGCGACCCGTCGCTGGGCGGAGCGGGAGAACGAGGTGGTGCTGGTGTGGGAGGTTGTGTGGGGGGTGCGTCTGTGGGACTGGCGTCTCAACACTGACTCCTTCTGCGTGGCCGCGGGTCGAGCGGCCAGGGGGGACCGGACGGCGGTCATTCCGTCCGGGGCAGAACAGGTGCGTGCGGATGCGCGGCGAAGAACACAGCGGTGTGACTGTGGATCTGCTGTGAAGGTGCCGTGGGAAGAGTGCCAGGCAAGCGCATATGCTGTCAGGACCGCGTCAAGAAGTTGGCTGGAAACAGTCCGTTGCCCGGATGGTCATGTTCGCTATACGGACTATTCACCCTTCAAGGGCGCTCACCCTTCAGGAGAGTTCGCCCTTCAAGGGCTCAGGCTGCTGCTCCCCGTGCCACGACCGCCACAGCGCCGCGTACGCCCCGTCCGCCGCCACCAGCCCCTCGTGCGTGCCGAGTTCGGTGAGCAGCCCCTCCTCCATCACGGCCACCCGGTCCGCGTCGTGTGCGGTGTGCAGCCGGTGCGCGATGGCGATCACGGTCCGCCCTTCGAGTACGGCGGCCAGCGCGCGCTCCGTGTGACGCGCGGTCGTCGGATCGAGCAGCGCCGTCGCCTCGTCCAGGATCAACGTGTGCGGGTCGGCCAACACCACGCGGGCCAGGGCGAGTTGCTGGGCCCGCGAACCGTCGGTCGACTCCCCGTCGGGGCCAAGTTCCGTGTCCAGCCCGGCCGGCAGCTCACGCACCCAGTCGGCGGCACCGACCGCGGCCAGCGCCGCCCACAACTCGGCGTCCGTGGCGGCCGGTTCGGCGATCAGGAGATTGTCCCGGACCGTGCCGAGGAAGACATGGTGCTCCTGGGTGACGAGCACGACCTGCCGCCGCAGCTCCTCGGGCCCCAGCGAGGCGATCGGTACGCCGCCCACGGTGACCGTGCCCGAACGCGGCTCGTCGATCCCCGCGAGCAGCCGGCACAGCGTCGTCTTGCCCGCACCCGAAGGGCCCACCACAGCGAGCCGTTCCCCCGGCCGCACGGTCAGATCGACCCCGCGCAGCACCTCGCCACCCCGGTCGTACGCATACCGCACACCGACCACGTCGATCCGGTCGCCGACGGGTACGGGGGATGCCTCGGACCCGCCCTTCGGCGCCCGCCCGAGCCCCTCGACCCGAGCGAACGAGGCACTGCTGCTTTGCAGTTGCTCCATCCAGGTCAGCACCTCGTCGAGGGGCGCCTCCAACTGCCGCAGATACAGGGCCGCCGCCACGACCGCGCCCAGACTGACCGCCCCCTGCCCGTGCAAGGCGCCGCCCAGCACCAGCACGACGGTCACGGGAAGGACGTACGACACCTCCACCGGCGGAAAGAACACCGACCGCAGATACAGCGTGTGCAGCCGCCTGCGGCGCGATTCGTCCAGCGCCTCCCGGCTCACCGCCACCCGCCGCTCCGCGAGCCCGAACGCCTCGACCGTGCGCGCGCCCGACGCGGTCGCCGCGAGGATCTCCGCGACCTCGGAGTTGGCGGAGCCCTCGGCGAGATACGCGGTGCGCGCCCGGCGCAGATACCAGCGCAGCGCGAACCAGATACCGCCCTGCGCGAGCACCGCCGACAGGCCGAGCAGCGGATCGAGCGCGAACACGGCGCCGACGATGAACAGACACTGCACCGACGCGATGAGCAGATCGGGCCCGGCATCGCGCAGGGTCGCGCCGACGGTACTGACGTCGGCCGTCCCCCGGGCGGTCAGATCCCCGGTCCCGGCCCGCTCGACGACGGAGGCGGGCAACGCGAGAGCCCGGTCGACGAACTCCTCCCGCACCCGCGCGAGCGTCCGCTCCCCGAATCGATAGCCCACGTACCGCGCCCACCGCGCCAGCAGCAACTGCGCCACCGCACACACCACGATGACCAGCCCGAGCCGGTCCACGACGGAGACCCCGGCCCCGGCCCGCACCTCGTCGATGATCCGCCCGACCAGCCAGGGCGCGACGAGCCCGGCACCGGCGGCGAGGGAGTTCAGCAGCAGGAGCGCGGTGAAGGCGGGCGCGTCGGCACGGATGAGCCGGACGGCGGCCCGACGGACGTCGGCCGCGTCGGCGACGGGCAGTTGGGCGCTCACCGTACGGACTCCTCGATGTTCTCCAGGCCCGCTTCGCCCGCCAGGTCCTGTTGGTCTGCTTGGTCTGCTTCGTCGATCTCGTCCGCATCGCGGGCCACCAGGGCCCGGTATCCCGGTTCCTCCGCGAGGAGCCGCTGGTGGGTGCCCACGGCTGCCGTCTTGCCGTCGACCAGGTAGTACACGGTGTCCGCGCGGTCCAGCAGCAGGGGTGAGGTGGCGGCGACCACGGTCGTACGGTCCATGCGGTCGCCGCGCAGCCGGTCCGCCACCGCGGCCTCCGTGTGCGCGTCCAGCGCCGAGGTCGGCTCGACGGCCAGCAGCACCTCGGGGTCGGCGAGCAGCGCCCGCACCAGGCGTACGCGCTGGCGCTGCCCGCCGGAGAGGTTGCGGCCCTGGGCGTCGATCGCCGAGTCCAGCCCGTCCGGCAGCCCGAGGACGATGTCGTCGGCGACGGCCGCGTGCACCGCCCGCGCGATGGCCGCCTCGCTCAACTCCCGGCGCCCGGAGACCAGTTCGCGCAGCGTCCCGGCGAACAGGTCGGCCTCGTTGTCGGCGACCAGGATGCGGGCGCGCACCTGGGCCAGGGCGATCTCGTCGAGCCGTACACCGCCCCAGGTCGCCGCCGACGGCGCGAACCGGCCGAGCCGGTCGACGACGGTGACGGCATCGGCGGGCCGGGCACCGGCGAGCGCGGTCAGCCGCCCCGGTACGACGGTCACGCCCGACTCGGGGTCGTGCAGCGCGGCCGGTGACGCGGGCGCGTCGAGGCTGCCGCTGTCGTTGTCGGGCTCAAGCACCAGGAACCGTACGACCCGCCTCGCGGCCACCAGCGCGCGGCTGATCTGGAAACCGCACTCGATGAAGAAGGCCACCGGCACGACCAGCACGGCGACATAGCCGTACACCGACACCAACTCGCCCACGGAGATGTCCCCTTGGGCGGCCAGCCGGGCCGCGAGCCAGGTCACCAGGGCCAGGAACAGGGTCGGCAGGCCGACCCCGAGCGCCTGGATCCAGCTGCTCACCGCCCCGACCCGGTACCCCTGCTCCTGGAGCCGGCGCGAGTCACGCCGGAAGGCGTCCGCGAACAGCCCTTTCCCGCCCAGCCCGTTGAGGACACGCAGCCCGCCCGAGAGGTCGCCGATCCGGGCGGTCAGGACGCCCTGCCGTTCCCGGTACGACGCCTCAACTCCCTGCAACCGGCCGAGCAGCGGTCCGATGAGCACGGCGACGACGGGCACGCCGAGCAGGATCACGGCGGCGAGCGTCGGTGACACCGACAGCAGCAGCCCGGCGACCACGCCGTAGGAGATGATCGCGCCGATGCCGGGCCCGACGAAGGTCAGCGACTGGGCGATCGTCTGCACGTCACCGACGCCGATCGTGACGACCTCCCCGGCCCCGACCTGCCGGGGCAGCGCCGCCCCCAGCCGCACGGCCTGCCCGATCACCACCTTGACCGTACGGAAGTTGGAGTCCATCCGGATGCGGGTCATCGTGCGGTGCCGCATGATGCTCAGCCACGCGCTGAACGTCCCGACGGCGAGAATCGCGCCCGCCCAGCCCGCCAGCACGGCCTGGTCGCCCGGTTCGAGACCGTCGTCGACGGCCCGGGACAGCAGATACGGCGTCAACGCCATCAGCGTCGTCCAGCTGCTGCCCAGCAGCGCCCCGAGCGCACACCGCCGCCACTGCTGCCGCACCAGCCAGAGCAGATAGCGGGCGGGGCCCCGGGAGTCGGGCGTGCCGGGGTCCTCGTACGCGTCGATCATCGCTCTGCCGTCCCCCGGTCCCGTCCTGTGTCTGGTGTCCTGCTGCTTGTGGCTGGCGAATACTCGTACTCGCGGCTCACGAACTCATGCCAGGCTGTCCCGCCAGGCCCGGTGCAGATCCGCGAACCGGCCCGTACCGGCGATGAGTTCGGCCGGGGGTCCGTCCTCGACGACCCGCCCGTGCTCCATCACCAGCACCCGGTCCGCGATCTCCACGGTCGACAGCCGGTGCGCGATGACCACGGCCGTACGTCCGTTCAGCACCGTCGACATCGCGCGCTGCACGGCCCGTTCACCCGGGATGTCCAGCGAGCTGGTCGCCTCGTCGAGGATCAGCACCGCCGGATCGGCGAGCAACGCCCGCGCGAACGCGACCAGTTGACGCTGCCCGGCGGAGATACGGCCACCGCGCTTGCGTACGTCCGTGTCGTACCCCTCGGGCAGCGCGCTGATGAAGTCATGGGCGCCGATGGCCTTCGCGGCCTGCTCGATCTCCTCGCGCTCGGCGTCCGGGCGGCCTATGGCGATGTTGTCGGCGACGCTCCCGGAGAACAGGAAGGCCTCCTGCGTCACCATCACGACCCCGCGCCGCAGCTCCGCGTTGGCGAGGTCCCGCAGATCGACGTCGTCGAGGAGGATCCGCCCCTCGGTGGGGTCGTAGAAGCGGGCGAGCAGCTTGGCCAGGGTGGACTTGCCCGCGCCGGTCGAGCCGACGACCGCGACGGTCTGCCCGGCCGGGAGGGTGAGGTCGAAGCGGGGCAGCACCTCGCCGCCGGTGCGGTACGTGAACCGGACGTCGTCGAAGACGACCTCGCGACCCGGGTGCGCGGACTCCCGTACCGGAAGCTGCCGTGGTGTCGACGGCTCCGGGACGGAGGGGGTCTGGGCGAGCAGCCCGGAGATCTTCTCCAGGGAGGCGGTGGCCGACTGGTAGGAGTTGAGGAACATGCCGAGCCGGTCGATGGGGTCGTACAGCCGGCGCAGATACAGCACGGCGGCGGCCAGGACGCCCAGTTCGAGGGAGTCGTCCGCGACCCGGTGGGCGCCCCACAGCACCATCGCCGCGACAGCGGTGTTGGCGACGACCCGGGAGGTGACGACGTAACGGGCCATCTCCAGCAGCGCGTCGCCGTTCCTGCGCTCGTGCCGCTTGTTGAGGACCGCGAACTCCGCGTCGTTGACGGCCTCGCGGCGGAACGCGCGCACCGGCCGGATGCCGTTCATCGTCTCGACGAACTTGACGATGACGGTGGCGATGGCGGTGGACCGCAGCCCGTACACGCGGGCGGCCCGGCGTCGGTAGGAGCGGATGAGGAGGGACAGGGGCACGAAGGACGCGACGGCGAGCGCGCCGAGGCCGAAGTCCAGCCAGAGCAGGACGGCCGAGATGTAGGCGAACGACAGGGCGACGGTGACGAGTTCCTGGAGCCCGTCGTTCAGCAGCTCGCGCAGCGACTCCACGTCCGCGGTGGAACGGGAGATCAGCCGGCCCGAGGTGTAGCGCTCATGGAAGTCGAGGCTGAGCGCCTGCGCGTGCCGGAAGATGCGCCCGCGCAGATCGAGCAGCGCGTCCTGGCTGACCCGGGCGGCGGACCCGATGAACCAGTACTGGAGCCCGCCCGAGGCCACCGCGCACAGCAGATAGCCGACCCCGACGGCGATCAGCGGCCCGTTGTCGTGGTCACGGAAGGCCGGCACGGCACTGTCGATGGCGTACGCGACGAGCAGCGGGCCCGCCTGGACTGCCGCCTGCTGGAGCAGCAGGAGCACGGCGGTGAGGGCGACCCGGCCCTTCATCGGGGCGAGGAGGGAGCGCAGCAGGCCGGCGGTGGCGCCCTTGGGGGTGGGGAGGTCGTCCTGGTCGAAGGGGTCGTTGGAGGCGGGGAGTCGGGGAGCGGGGGGATCGGAGGTGGGGGCTGCCTCGGTGCCCGGGTCGGAGGCCTTGGAGGTCCCGGGAGCCTTGGAGGTCCCGGAGGTCCCGGAGGTCCCGGAGGTCCCGGAGGTCCCGGAAGTGCCGGAAGTCCCGGGGTTCTCGGGGGGCTGTTCGTCGTCGGGGGTCGGCGCGGTCGTCGTGGGCGCCGTCATCGGGCGGCCTCCTCGAAACTGTCGGTGCTGGCGGTGCCTTCGGTCCTGTCGCTGCCGCCGGTGCCGTGTGCGGTGTCGCCCCGGTCGGTCTCCTCGTCCGTGCCGGCCATCAGCCAGGCGTACTCGGCGTTCGTCCGCAGGAGTTCGTGGTGGGTACCTACGGCGGCGACCCGGCCGCCGGAGAGCAGGGCGACCCGGTCGGCGAGCAGGACCGTGGACGGGCGGTGCGCCACGATCAGGGCCGTGGTGTCGGCGAGGACCCGGCGCAGCGCGGCCTCGACGGCGGCCTCCGTGTGCACGTCCAGCGCGGACAGGGGGTCGTCGAGGACAAGGAATCTGGGCTTGCCCACGACCGCCCGGGCCAGCGCCAGCCGCTGCCGCTGGCCGCCGGACAGGCTGAGGCCCTGCTCGCCGACCTGGGTGTCGGTGCCCTGCGGAAGGGAGTGCACGAAATCGGCCTGTGCGACGGAGAGCGCGTGCCGCAGCTCGGCCTCGCCCGCCTCGTCCCCGGCGCCCATGAGGACGTTCTCGCCGACGCTCGCCGAGAAGAGGGTGGGTTCCTCGAAGGCGACGGCGACGAGGGCGCGCAGCGCTTCTCTGGGCAGGGCGGAGATGTCGTGCCCGTCGAGGGTGATACGCCCCGAGGTCACCTCGTGCAGCCGGGGGACGAGCGCCGTCAGTGTCGTCTTGCCGCTGCCTGTCGTACCGACGAGGGCCATGGACTCGCCGGGGCGGATGTGGAGGTCGACACGGTCGAGGACGGGAGGGGAGTCGGCGGGGGCGTCGGGATAACGGAAGGTGACGTCGTGGAACCGGAGGCCGCGGCTTGCGTCGGCTGCGTCGGCACTTCCGGCCCCGACGGTCCCGTCGGCCGCAGCGGGGGCACTGGGCGTGTCGGATGCGCCCGGACGTGGCGGCAGGGCTCCGCCGGTGCGTAGTTTGTCGGCTGCGGGCCCGGTGGGGGCTGGTCGCGCAGTTCCCCGCGCCCCTTCGGGGGCGCCGCCCCCCTCCGGCTCCTCGTCCATCACCTCGAAGTAGCGTTCCGTGGCTGTGGCTGCGTCCTGGCTCATTGCGAGGAGGAAGCCGATGGAGTCCACGGGCCAGCGGAGGGCGAGGGCCGTCGACAGGAAGGCGACCAGGGTGCCGGCCGACAGGTCGCCGTCGGCGACCTGCACGGTCCCCAGTACCAGCGCCGCCCCGATCGCCAGCTCCGGCAGTGTGACGATCACCGCCCAGATCGACGACAGCAGCCGGGCCTTGTGGAGTTCGGTCCCGCGCAGTGTCCGCGCCAGTTCGCGGAACGCCCGCGCCTGGCTCCGGTGCCGGCCGAAGCCCTTGATGACGCGGATGCCGAGCACGCTCTCCTCGACGACCGTCGTCAGGTCGCCCACCTGGTCCTGGGCGCGCCGGGCCACGAGGTGGTAGCGCCGTTCGAAGACGATGCACACGACCAGTACGGGGATTGCGGGCCCCAGGATCACCAGCCCGAGCGACCAGTCCTGGACCAGCATGATGATCACGCCGACCAGGATCGTCACCGCGTTGACCAGCAGGAACGTCAGCGGGAAGGCGAGGAACATGCGCAGCAGCATCAGGTCGGAGGTCGCCCGGGACAGCAGCTGTCCGGACGGCCAGCGGTCGTGGAAGGCGACCGGCAGCCGCTGGAGCCGCTGGTACAGATCCGCCCGCATCGCCGCCTCGACCCCGGCCAGCGGCCGGGCCACCAGCCACCGCCGCAGCCCGAACAGCAGCGCCTCACCGAGCCCGAGCAGCAGCAGCCACAGCGCCCCCCACCACACACCCCGGGAGTCCCGGTCGGCGATCGGACCGTCCACCATCCACTTCAGGACGAGCGGGATCACCAGCCCCATGCACGACGCGAGGACGGCGACGAACGCGGCGCTGAACAGCCGTACACGCACCGGCCGTACATACGGCCACAGGCGCAGCAGAGTGCGTACGGCGGAACGGCCGCGGGTGTTTGCGGTTTCGGGTTCCTTGGCGTTTGCACGTGTCGTCGACATCAAGGGCGAGCGTCTCTAATCAACTTGGTGATCCTGTGCCAGACGTAGTGTCTGGTTCGAGGGTGTGTTCCCATCGTGGAGCGGTGGCGTGGGAGTGCAGGTGGAATCCCGCGCCCAGTGGTGCTCCTCGCGGCATGTGCCGGTTGGTGGGTGTGCTGATTGTTGTCACGTCCTGGTGCCGGTTGGCTGCGCGGGGCAGCCGGTGCCGGTCCGTTGGTGCGTGTCCCTCCGGACGCTTGCCCGCCGGTCCCGTGGGGCTGGTGGGGGAGGGTGCCCTGCGTCGCCTGGGCGCGGGGCGTGTGGTTCGGTGCCGGGTGGGGCCGGTCTTGGACCGGTTGTTCCGACTGGTCTTCTTGGTCTTGGGTGTGGTCGGGGTGATGACTGCGCCCGCTTCGAGCTTGTCCACGACCGTACGGATCACCATGGCACCGCTGGTGGAGTCGGTGACGGTTTTGGTCTGGCGGGTGAGGCCTCGGGCGGCGATGCGCTGCCAGGCTCCCTGGTCACGGTCGCCCTGCCAGTGGCAGGAGGGGCAGCTGGCCCATTTCCAGCCGGGCGTGGTGGGCCGGTCGGGTGCCTTGCGGTGCCGCAGCGGGACCAGACACCGGGGGCAGTGCCCAGAGGTGTTGCGGGCCGGGACGGTGACGACGGCGATGCCCGTTTCGGCGGCGAGGTGCCGCATGCGGTCCACGATTGTGCCGCGTACCTGCTGGGAGAGGCGGGTGTTGTGAGTGCGGCCCATTCCCCGGGCTTCCAGCGACCGCAGGTCCTCGACGTAGATGACGCTCGCCCCGGCAGCGATGGCCTGGTCCACGGCCCAGCGGGCGGCGGCCCGTGCCAGGGCGTCGTTGAGGTTCGAGCGGCGGTTGCTGACGTGCCGGATCTCCGTGGTCAGGGTCTCGTGTCTGGTGGCCAGTACATGCTGCCCGTCGCCTTCGGTGAGCCGCTGGTAGTGGTCGGCCTTGGCGTGCAGGTACTCGCTCGCGCGGCGCAGTCGGTGCTGTTTCGCCAGCACACCGGCGGCCCGGAACTGGGCACCGGAGCCGAGGGCGGTGATCCGGCCGTCGTCGTGCAGTCGGGCGGCCCCTGCGGACAGCAGAGTGTTCAGGCCCCAGTCCACCCCCAGGGCGACGGTGTGTCCGGTCCGGGCGGTCTTGGGAACGGGGTGGCTGTAGGCGAGATCGGCATGGACGCGGCCCTGGCCGATGCGCAGGGTGGGCAGGTGCAGCACCGCGCCCGCGGGAACCGTCGGCGGCAGCTTGATGGGGCAGGCCACCCACGTCCCGTCCCGGTAGGACCGCGGATCGGGACGGGTGGGCAGCTGGAGGCGCAACAGGGCCCGGTGCTGATCACTCTCATGCCGTTCGATGGTGGCCTGCTGCCCGTCACACGCGGACAGGAGCAGCATGCGCGCCGCGCGGGGAACGGCCTCCACCTCGAACACGTCAGCTGGCATCCGGCCGTGTTTCCTGGCGAAGGCGGCGATCTGCGGGGTGCGGGAGGCGATGACACTGGATGGCAGATACCTCCCGTCGGGCACCGCCGCACGCACCGCGTCCCAATCGTCCGCGCTCCGCCTGGCCGGGTCGGCGGGCCACGTGCCCAGGACCCCGGCGGTCAGGTCGGCACGCCACTTCGCCGAACGCAGCACCCGCCCCGCCTGTTCCTGGGCCATCCGCACGATCCGGTCATTGACCTGAACGCCCTCCGGCGGTGCGGTGGTCCAGCCCAGGCGGCGGAGCGCCATCCACGCATTCGACGGCAGCGCCCTCCCGCCTGCGTCCTCACCCGAGGCCAGCACATCCACATCAGTGCCGTTCCAGTGCCCGGCCAGCAGACCAGCGCTCATGCCGGACACCAGGGCGGCACACCAGCCGACCCGATCCGCCAGCACCACGGCAGGCAGAAGTACACCACTCCGCTCATCCACACCGGTACGCAGCACACCACGGGCACAAGCAATCCGGACGGTCTCACCCACGGCGAGCGCCACCTTCCGCCCCATCGCCCGTCCTCCCCGCCCTGCCGATGCTGTCATCCGATCAACGACACCCCACACGAAAGGTCACCTATTCGACCTACGAACTCACATCCGGCACGCACGGAGATCGAACACCTGGGTGACAACACACAAAGAATCGCTACGGATACCCAAGGAACTATGTGAGCCTACGGGCCGCCACTGACAGTGCCTATCGAGTTTTTGGCGCTGCAACAGGCTCTGGTGGCCAAAGGCATGTCGAACCGGGAGATCGCCCGCGTCCTGTTCATCAGCGAGGCCACGGTGAAAACCCATCTCACCCACCTGTACGGCAAGTTGGGCGTGAAGGACCGCGCGGCGGCGGTGGCGACGGCGTACCAGCGGGGAATTCTCGGCTGAGCCTGCCGGGTCGGACAGGGCCTAACTCGGGTACGGCAGAAGTCCGTTCGCGATCGTCTCCCACGCACCCTTCAGCTCGGCGAGCAACTCGGGCCGGTCCGGGGCGAGATCGGCCTGTTCGCGGGAGTCGGCGGCCAGGTTGTACAGATGATCGGTCTTCGCGGCGTCCTGGTAGTACTTCCAATCGCCGCGCCGCAGCGCCCGATTGGCCCGCACCCGCCAGAACAGGTCCCGCTCGGGCAGCTCCTCGTCCCGCAGCAGATACCCGGCGAGGCTGTGGCCGTCCAGCGGATAGGCCGGATCGGGCCGGGCACTGGCCAGCTCCAGGAAGGTCGCCGTCCAGTCGGGGGAGAAGTTCGGTACGTGGCTGACCTGGCGTCCGTCGATCCCGGCGGGCCAGCGCACGATGGTCGGCACCCGGATGCCGCCCTCCTGGAGCACGAACTTCTCACCGCTCAGCGGCCACAGGTACGACCAGCGCTCACCGCCGTTGTCGCTGGCGAAGTACACCAGCGTGTTCTCCTCCTGCCCCGAGCGGCGCAGGGCGGCGAGCACCTCACCGACGGCCGCGTCCAGGCTCTGCACCATCTGCGTGTACTTCTCGACGGAGCCGCCGTCGTAGTGGTTGAGGGCGTTGCTGATCTCGGCCTGGCTCTTGGCGGCCCGGATCTTCGCGGCGATCTCGGCGCCGGTCTCCTCGTCGCCCTCGGCGAGCCAGGGCCAGTGCGGAGTGGTGAAGTTGAGGTTGAGCAGCCAGGGCTGGTCGCCGTGGTCCCGGCCGACGTACTCGACGGCCCGCTCGGTCAGCACCTCGGTGTAGTAGCGCAGGTCCTGGTAGGTCGCGTCGCCCTCGTACAGGTCGTAGTCGCCGAGCTGGCCGAGCTTGGAGAAGTACTCCAGCACACCCCCGTGATTGCCGAAGAACTCGTCCCACCCGGACTTGGTGGGGCTGTAGTCGGGCAGCCAGCCGCAGTGCCACTTGCCGATGAGCGCGGTGGAGTAGCCGGCCTTCTTCAACAGGGAGGCCAGGGTGGGGTGTTCAGGGTTGAGCCCCTGCGTCCTGTTGGCGATCGGCTCGGCGAGCCCGCCCGGCGTACGCCCCGGATAGCGCCCGGTGTAGAGGCTAAACCGGGTCGGTGAGCAGGTCGCCGACCCGGAGTAGGAGTCGGTGAACCGCACCCCCTGCCGGGCGAGCCGGTCCAGGTGGGGCGTCTTGATGTGCGGGGCGCCGTAGGAGGAGAGGTCGGCCCAGCCGAGGTCGTCGCCGAGGATGACGAGGAGGTTGGGACGCCGTCTGCCGTGCTGTCCGGCGGTACGGGCCTGGAACGGGCGCTCGGCGGGGGCGGCAGCGGCAGGAGTCGTACCGGCGGCGGCAACGGCGGTGACGGCACCGCCACCGACGAGACCACCGAACGTACGACGGGATATTTCGGGCATGCGGGGGTTCCTTAGGGCAGAGGGGGCCCGCGAAGGGGACACCTAAGGGAGGGAGAAGAGGAGCGGTGAGACCGTGGGCTCAGCGACAGATGGCGCTGGACTGCCGGCACAGGTCGACATGACGCCGTTCCACGAGCGCGATGCGCGCGCGGCGGGGACCGGCGGAGTTCCTCATGGTCATGGACGGTGCCAGGGGGACGACAGAGGCGTCAAGAAGGTGTCCACGTACCGGAACCCGGGCGGAATTCGGGCGACAGGACCCAACGACTCTGGAACGCTGCGGAACCGGGTCGGCGTCGGCCTGGACCTGGACCTGGACCTTGATGGGAGATCGATGGGTTTCACGCTGGACGGACCGGTTCTTGAAGGCTCGCTCGTACGCCTGGAGCCACTGGACCACCGGCACGCGGCGGACCTGGCCGCCGCGGCGGAGGAGAACCGCAGCTCGTACCGGTTCACCTGGGTGCCTCCGGCGGCCGAGGTCGGCGACTTCATCGACGCCCAGCACGCCCGGGCCGCCGCGGGGTCGCTGGCTCCGTACGCGCAGGTGGACCGGGGGTCGGGGCGCGCGGTGGGAGCCACCGCCTACTGGGAACCGCGGCTCTGGCCGGACGGCGACAGGCTGTGCGCGATCGAGGTCGGCTACACCTGGCTCGCGGCCTCGGCGCAGGGCACCGGGCTGAACACCGAGGCCAAGTACCTGCTGTTCCGGCACGCGTTCGAGACCTGGCACGTGGCCCGCGTCGACCTCAAGACGGACGCCCGCAACGACCGTTCACGGGCCGCGATCGCAAAGACGGGCGCGCACTTCGAGGGCGTACTGCGGAGCTGGTCCCCCTCATGGGTACCGGGCGAGGAGGGCAGGCTCCGCGACTCCGCGATGTTCTCGATCACGGCGGAGGAGTGGCCGGACCGCCGGGCGGGCCTGGAACGACGGCTGGGCCTCCGGGTCTAGCGTGGCATTCATGACCGATCACGAGAAGCTCGTCGGGATCAACGACGTCGAGCTGTGCGTCGAGACCTTCGGAGACCCCGCGAACCCGGCGATCCTGCTCATCGACGGCGCGACCGCCTCGATGCTGTGGTGGGAGACCGAGCTGTGCGAACGGATCGCGCACGGCGACCGCTTCGTGATCCGCTACGACAACCGTGACACCGGCCGGTCCACCAGCTATCCGCCCGGGCGGCCGGGCTACACGTACACCGACCTGGCCGGGGACGCGCTCGGCATCCTGGACGCCCTGGACGTCGAGCGCGCCCACATCGTCTGCCGGTCGATGTCCGGCGGAATCGGTCTCGTCATCGGGGTGGACCACCCCGACCGGGTGGCATCGCTGACGTTCGTCTCCACGTCCACGGGCGAGGACGACCTCCCGCCACCGTCCGACGAGCTGACCGGAGGCATCCCCGCCGACCCGGACCCGGCAGATCCCGGCGCGGTGGTGGACTACGTCGTCGCGTCGGTGAAGGCGTACTCGGGCGGCTCGCCCTACTTCGACGAGCGGACCACGCGCGCGCTGGTCGAGCGGGACGTGGCCCGCACGCGCGACATCGCGGCCACCCTCGTCAACCACTACGCGATGTCCTTCGACGGATCGTCCCGCGACTTCGCCTCCCTCCAGGCGCCGACCCTGGTGGTCCACGGCGACCACGACCCGGTCTTCCCGCTCCCACACGGACACGCGCTGCGCGACGCGGTCCCCGGCGCGACCCTCCTGATCCTGAAAGGAGCAGGCCACGACCTGCCGAAGCCCCTGTGGGACGTGTTCGTCCCGGCCCTGCTCCACCACACCGCGGCAGGCCGACACCGGTGACGAGAGGGGACGCACACTTCCGCGCTGTCAACGGGCGCCAGCCCCACCCACTCAGGGGCGCGGGGAACTGCGCGACCAGCCACAACGCACCCGCACCCGAAAACGCACCGCACCCGCACCCACCCCCTCCCGCGCCGATTCCCCCCTCACCCCACCACCCGCAACAACACCACAGCCCGCCCCGCCACCCTGATCTCCTCACCCGCCCGGTACTCCACCCCCGGCGCCTCCCCCTGCTCCTCCCGCGACGTGTCGACGACCACCTCGTACCGTCCCGCCCAAGGCGCCCCCGGCAGCGCGAAGTTCGTCGGGCGGTCGCCCGCGTGCAGGATCGCCAGGAAGCTGTCGTCGATGATCGGGGCGCCCCGGGCGTCGCGGCCCGGGATGTCTCGGCCCGACAGATACATGCCCAGGGTCGCCGCCGGCGCGTACCAGTCCCGTTCCGTCATCTCCGTACCCCCGGCGGTGAACCACGCCAAGTCCCGCAGCCCGTCCGCCGAATGGGCCCGGCCGGAGAAGAACGCCCGGCGGCGGAGTACGGGGTGCCGGTGGCGCAACTCGATGAGGCGGGCGGTGAGTTCGGTGAGCGCCCGCCAGCCCGGGTCCTCCAGCAGGCTCCAGTCCACCCAGCTGATCTCGTTGTCCTGGCAGTACGCGTTGTTGTTGCCCCCTTGTGTACGGCCCAGTTCGTCGCCCGCGACCAGCATCGGAACGCCCGTCGACAGCAGCAGAGTTGTCAGCAGGTTGCGCAGTTGGCGGCGGCGCAGCGCCTGTACGCGCTCGTCGTCCGTCTCTCCCTCCGCGCCGCAGTTCCACGCGCGGTTGTCGTCCGTGCCGTCCCGATTGCCCTCGCCGTTGGCCTCGTTGTGCTTGCGCTCGTACGACACCAGGTCCCGCAGCGTGAAACCGTCGTGCGCGGTGACGAAGTTGACCGAGGCGTAGGGGCGTCGGCCGCCCCATGCGTACAGGTCACTTGAGCCCGACAACCGGTATCCCAGGTCCCGTACGTCCGGCAGCGCGCCCCGCCAGAAGTCGCGTACCGCGTTGCGATAGCGGTCGTTCCACTCCGTCCAGAGCGGGGGGAACGCGCCTACCTGGTAGCCGCCCGAGCCGACGTCCCACGGCTCCGCGATCAGCTTCACCCGGCGCAGCACCGGGTCCTGCGCGATCACCGCCAGGAACGGGGACAGCATGTCGACGTCGTGCATCGAGCGGGCCAGGGCCGCCGCCAGGTCGAAGCGGAAGCCGTCCACCCCCATCTCCGTCACCCAGTAGCGCAACGAGTCCGTGATCAGGCGCAGTACGTGCGGCTGGACCACGTGCAGCGTGTTTCCGCAGCCCGTGTAGTCCGTGTAGCGGCGCGCGTCGCTCTGCAGGCGGTAGTAGCCCCTGTTGTCGATGCCCCGCAGGGAGAGGGTCGGGCCCCTCTCGTCCGCCTCCGCCGTGTGGTTGTAGACCACGTCGAGGATGACCTCGATGCCCGCCGCGTGCAGCGCGCGCACCATGCGCTTGAACTCGCCGACCTGCTGGCCCGCCGTACCCGTCGCCGCGTACCCCGCGTGCGGGGCGAAGTAGCCGATCGAGTTGTAGCCCCAGTAGTTCTTCGTGCCCCGGCGCAGCAGGTGGTCCTCGTGCGCGAACTGGTGTACTGGCAGCAGCTCCACCGCTGTTACGCCCAGCCGTACCAGGTGTTCTATCGCCGCCGGGTGCGCCAGGCCCGCGTACGTGCCCCGCAGCTCCTCCGGGATGTCCGGGTGCAGCTTCGTGAACCCCTTGACGTGGACCTCGTAGATCACCGAGTCCGCCCACGGCGTCTTCGGGCGGCGGTCGTCCTCCCACTCGTCGTCGGTGGTGTCGTCGTGGACGACGACACCCTTCGGGACGTACGGCGCCGAGTCGCGGTCGTCGCGCACGGTGTCCGTGACCTGCTGCTGGGGCCAGTCGCGGACATGCCCGTACACCTCGGGCGGCAGGTCGAAGTCGCCGTCCACCGCACGCGCGTACGGGTCCAGGAGCAGCTTCGCCGGGTTCCAGCGGGCGCCGGTCCAGGGGTCCCAGCGGCCGTGTACGCGGTAGCCGTAGCGCTGGCCCGGCATGACCCCGGGCACGAAGCCGTGCCAGATCTCGTGCGTCAGTTCGGTGAGGGGGACGCGGGTCTCCACCTCGCCGCCGCCCCCGTGCCCCTCTTCCCCCTCCTCCACCTCGCCGAACAGACACAGCTCCACCGACTCCGCCCCGCCCGCCCACAGCGCGAAGTTGGTGCCCGACACCCCGTCCGGGCCCGTGCGGAAACGTGCGCCCAGTGGCATCGGGGTTCCCGGCCACACGGGTACGGCGGGCAGCGCGGCGCGTGGTGCGCCGTTCAGCACGGTGTCGGGCAATACGGCGGCGGGGTGCCTCTCCTCGACGGCGCGCTGTTTCGCCACCGCCTTCTCCTCGGCTGCGCTGGACACCTCTCCGCCTCCTGCGACTCGTGGAACGAGTGGAACGAAGCACGTACAGGGGCCGCGGCGTCCCGGCTGCGGCGCCCTGTCGCGTCGTTCTCCCCCCCTGTTCTGCCCAGCGCATGGCTCGCACTCACGTTTCCCCAGGGCGGGCCGCGTCGTTGGGTCCTGCGTGAGGCACGTAACTGGGCGCGCTCGGCGCGCGAGGGCCGGGCTGGCCGCCGTACTGACATGGGCAGGACTGCTGGCCGGAGCCGCCGGCTGCACTTCGGAGGGGGTGGGCGGGACGGACTCGATGTTCGGGAAACCCCGGGCGCCGGAGGACGTGATCCGCGTCTCCCCGGACGACGGCAGCCGTGCCGTGCGCCCCGACCATCCCCTTCTCGTACGGGTGCCCAGCGGGCGCCTGGAGTCGGTGGAGGTCGTCAGGGCGCAGGACGCGCAGGAGTCGGAGGTGGCCGGACGGATCTCCGACGACGGGCTGTCCTGGCGGCCCGACGACGCGCGGCTCGCGCTGGCCGCCAGGTACACGGTCGACGTCGTGGCGCTCGATGCCCACGGACGCCGTTCGGCCCGGCACACGACCTTCACCACGTACGTGCCCGATGAGCGGTTCATCGGATACGTCACCCCCGAGAACCGCGCCACCGTCGGCACCGGAATGATCGTGTCGCTGGAGTTCAACCGGGAACTGAAGAACCGCGCGGCCGTCGAACGCGCCGTCCGCGTCACCGCGGAACCCGCCGTCGAGATCCGCCCGCACTGGTTCGGCGCCGACCGCCTCGACTTCCGCCCGGAGGAGTACTGGGCCCCGGGCACCAAGGTCACCGTCGAGCTGGGGCTGCGGGACGTCGAGGGGGCGCCGGGGGTGTACGGGATCCAGCACAAGACGTTCACCTTCACCGTCGGCCGCAGCCAGGTCTCCCTGGTCGACGCCGCCGCGCACACCATGCAGGTACGGCGCGACGGCGAGCTGCTCGCCACGGTGCCGATCACGGCGGGGGCGCCCAGGACCACCACGTACAACGGGAAAATGGTGGTCACCGAGATGCTGGAGCTGACCCGGATGAACGGCGCCACGGTCGGCTTCACGAAGAAGGACGGCAAGGGGGAGTACGACATCCCCGACGTGCCGCACGCGATGCGCCTGACCACCTCCGGCACCTTCCTGCACGGCAACTACTGGGCGCCGGACGCCTTCGGCAACACCAACGTCAGCCACGGCTGCGTCGGGCTGCGGGATGTGAAGGGCGGCAGTTCGGACAGTCCGGCGGGCTGGTTCTTCGACCGGAGTCTCATCGGTGACGTCGTCGAGGTCGTCCACAGCAAGGACAAGGAAGTCGCTCCCGACAACGGGCTCGGCGGATGGAACATGGGCTGGAAGGAGTGGAAAGCGGGCGGCGCCGTGAAGTAGCGGTCACTGAATCGACGTAAACAGTCGGGTCCGACAATCCGATGATGTTGGAACGGAACAGTGACATTTCAGGGCCGCCGGGGGGTGTGACCTTGTGGTTAATATGCGCCGGGGTGCGCGGGACGCGCCGGGGAAGTGGGCCTGACCAGGCCACGGGAGGGGAGAAAGCTTGAACGCGCGACCAATATCGGGGGTAACGGGGGCACTGCTCACGGGAGTTCTGCTCGTCGCCGTCACCGCGTGCAGCGGAGGCGGCGACTCGGGCTCCGGGGCCGACGACGCCAAGCCGAACGGCAAGGAAACCTCCACCGCGCAGACCCAGCAGTCACAGGCCGTCGTCACCATCGCGCCCAAGGACGGCGCCAAGTCCGTGGACACCAACGGCGCCCTCACCGTCAGCGCCGCCAAGGGCAAACTGACCGAGGTCAAGGTCGAGGACGCCAAGGGCAGCCCGGTCGCGGGCGCGCTGACCGCCGGTGACACCAAGTGGGCGCCCGCGGCACATCTCGCCGCGTCGACCACGTACAAGGTGCACGTGGTGGCGAAGGACGCCGAGGGGCGTACGGCGGCGGAGGAGTCCTCCTTCACCACCCTCACCCCGAAGAACACGTTCGTCGGGACGTTCACGCCCGAGGACGGTTCCAAGGTCGGTGTGGGCATGCCGTTCTCGATCCGCTTCACCCGGGGCATCACACACCCCGAGGACGTCGAGAAGGCGATCACCGTCAAGACCGAACCGGCCGTCGACGTCGAGGGCCACTGGTTCGGCAACGACCGCCTCGACTTCCGCCCGGAGAAATACTGGAAGCCGGGTACGAAGGTCACGGTCTCCCTCGCCCTCGACGGCGTCGAGGGACGCCCGGGCGTCTACGGCAAGCAGGCCAAGCAGGTCTCCTTCACCATCGGCCGCAGCCAGGTCTCCACGGTCGACGTCAAGACCAAGACGATGGTCGTACGACGGGACGGCAAGGTCATCAAGACCATCCCCGTCACCACCGGCGCGCCCGGCTACGAGACCTGGAACGGCCAGATGGTCATCACAGAGCGCCTCGAAGTGACCCGGATGAACGGCGAGACGGTCGGCTACGGCGGCGAGTACGACATCAAGGACGTGCCGCACGCCCAGCGCCTGACCACCTCAGGCACCTTCATCCACGGCAACTACTGGGGCGGCGACGCCTTCGGCAACTACAACGCCAGCCACGGCTGCATCGGCCTGCGGGACGTGCGCGGCGGCTACGACGGCAAGATCGCGGCGGCCTGGTTCTTCAACCGGTCGATGATCGGCGACGTGGTGATCGTGAAGAACTCCAACGACCGGATCGTCGACCCGGACAACGGGCTCAACGCCTGGAACATGTCCTGGGAGAAGTGGAAGGCGTAGCGCCCAGTTACGTTCTTGACGGGCCCGGTGTGACTGACAGCACCGGGCCCGTTGTCGTTAGTCCCCGTGCTGTGTCTGCCTGGGGGACAACCCCCAGACCCCCGGCCGAGTGTGACCGACCGCACCGACCCTGTTGCCGTTAGTCCCCGTTAACCTGCCTCCATGACTGTGCATCTCGAAGTCGCCGAAGGTGTGGGCACGCTCCGGCTGGACCGTCCGCCCATGAACGCGCTGGACGTCGCCACCCAGGACCGGCTCAAGGAACTCGCGGAGGAGGCCACCCGGCGGGACGACGTACGGGCGGTCGTCGTGTACGGCGGGGAGAAGGTGTTCGCGGCCGGTGCGGACATCAAGGAGATGCAGGCCATGGACCACGCGGCGATGGTCACCCGGGCCAGGGACCTGCAGGACTCCTTCAGTGCCGTCGCCCGCATCCCCAAGCCGGTCGTCGCCGCTGTCACGGGCTACGCGCTGGGCGGCGGCTGCGAGTTGGCGCTCTGCGCCGACTACCGCATCGCCGGCGACAACGCCAAGCTCGGCCAGCCGGAGATCCTGCTGGGCGTGATCCCCGGCGCCGGCGGCACCCAGCGGCTGTCCCGGCTGATCGGTCCGTCCAGGGCCAAGGACCTGATCTTCACCGGCCGGATGGTCAAGGCCGACGAGGCGCTGTCGCTCGGTCTGGTGGACCGGGTCGTACCGGCCGCCGATGTCTACACCGAGGCGCACGCCTGGGCGGCGAAGCTCGCGCAGGGCCCGGCGATCGCACTGCGCGCGGCGAAGGAGTCGATCGACGCGGGGCTGGAGACGGACCTGGAGACGGGGCTCGCCATCGAACGGAACTGGTTCGCGGGCCTGTTCGCGACGGAGGACCGGGAGATCGGCATGCGGAGCTTCGTGGCGGAGGGCCCCGGCAAGGCGAAGTTCTTGTAAAGCGCCTGCAGTTGACGCGATGTCTGATTCCAGGTCCCTCGATAGGGCGGTTTATGGGAGCCTTAAACCAACCTTAAGCCTGTCTTGTCGAGGGGGCCTGTCGCTTGCCCGAAAGTGAGCTTCCGTCGCAGGTGGGAGGGGCTTTAGGCCCCAACGAAATACCTCTGGCATATGCCAGAGGGTCGAATCGGAATGACGTGTTCCGGGGGGCGTATTCCTCGGGAACGGCCCCGGCGGCCGGTTCGGGCGGCCATGATGGGGGCATGGCGGGGCTGGAGGGCATGGAACAGCCGCGGGGACACGGCCGTGCGACGGCAGCGCGGTGGTCGCCTGCGGTCGAGGACGAACGGGCGCTCAAGGCGCTCGAGTTGTTCGGAAACCCGACGGAACGCGAGGTTCAGCTTCCGTCCCGCCCCGAGTCCGCCGCGACCGCGCGCCGCCTCGCCCAGGTCGTCGTGCTGCGCCACTGGGGGCTCACCCCCAAGATGACGGAGGACGCGGTCCTGCTCGTCTCCGAACTGGTCGGCAACGCCGTACGTCACACCGGCGCGAGAGTCTTCGGCCTGCACATGCGCCGGCGCCGGGGCTGGATCCGGGTGGAGGTCCGGGACCCCTCGCGTGGGCTGCCGTGTCTGATGCCGGTCCAGGAGATGGACATCAGCGGGCGGGGGCTGATGCTGGTCGACAAGCTCTCCGACCGGTGGGGGGTCGACCTGCTGCCGCGCGGCAAGACGACGTGGTTCGAGATGCGGGTCGCCGACAGGTAGGCGTCTACGGCTCTGTGGCTCTGTGGTGCTACGGCCGTACAGCTCTGTGGTGCTACGGCTGTGAAGTTGCGTGGGCGGGCCGCCGATCGGGCTAATCGCCCGTTTTCCTCCTCAACCCCTCTTAAATGGTGCGGGTGACCACGACCGACCGTCGGGCGGTGCTGCGCGCGGGCGCCGGGATCGTTGCCTCGGGGGTGCTGACCACCGGGTGCGCGACCGGCGGTGCCGCCGCTCCTCCCGCCGCCCCCTCGTCCCGTACCCCGACTCCCCGCACCCCCGCCCCCGCTCCCGCCCCCCTCCTCCGCTACCCCGCCCAGATCCTCCACGGCCCCCGCGACCGGCCCCGGGTCGCCCTCACCTTCCACGGCAACGGCGACCCCGCCACCGCGCACGCGCTGCTCTCCACCGCCGAGGAACACGGCTCCCGGATCACCGTGTTCGCCGTCGGGACCTGGCTCGACGCCCATCCCGGCCTCGCCCGCCGTGTCCTCGACGGCGGTCATGAACTCGGCAACCACACGCTCCGGCACCTCGACATCAACGCCATGCCGGAGGCGGAAGCCGATGCCGAGATCAGGGGGTGCGCCGAGCGGCTGACGGCGCTCACCGGGTCCATCGGCACCTGGTTCCGCCCCTCGCGCGCCGCCCTTGCCTCCCCGCTCGTCGAACGGCTCGCCCGCCGGGCCGGCTACCCGCACGTCCTCTCCTACGACGTCGACTCCCTCGACTTCACCTCGCCGGGCGCCCCCGCCGTCGTACGCGATGTCATGGCCGACGTCCGCGCCGGATCGATCGTGAGCCTGCACTTCGGGTACGCGGACACGGTCGCCGCGCTGCCCGGTCTCCTGCACGAACTCGACCGCCGCGGCCTGCGCGCGGTGACCACCACGGAGCTGCTGAGCTGATGCCCACCACGACCACCGTCGCCCGTGCACTTGTCGCGGGAGCCGCCCTCACCGTCCTCGCCGGACTCACCGCCTGCGGCACCGAGACCCGGGACCAGCCGAACCGCACCCTCGCAGCGGTCAAACCGGTGAAACCCGCCATGCCCGCCAAGCCCCTTGTCCAGGGACTGCCCGGGATGCCGCCCGTCCTCCACCCCCGTGACGTCTACGCCGCCGACCGGCCCAACAGACTCTCCCCGGTCGTACGGGACTTCCCGTCCCGCGTGTACGTGCCCAACACCGAGTCCGACACCGTGTCCGTCATCGACCCGAAGACGTACGAGATCGTCGAGACGATCCACGTCGGACGCCAGCCCCAACACGTCGTGCCCTCCTGGGACTTGAAGACCCTCTGGGTCAACAACAACCGCGGCCACACCCTCACGCCCATCGACCCGAAGACCGGGAAGGCGGGCAAGCCGGTCGACGTGCACGACCCTTACAACCTCTACTTCACGCCGAACGGCAAGTACGCCGTCGTCATGGCCTCCCTCGACCGCGAGCTGGTCTTCCGCGACCCGCACACCATGAAGACCGTCAAGACCGAGCCCGTCAGCTGCTACGGCGTCAACCACGCCGACTTCTCCCTCGACGGCCGGTACTTCATCGTGTCCTGCGAGTTCAGCGGCGAACTGTTGAAGGTCGACACGGAGAAGATGGAGGTCGTGGCGCAGCAGAAGCTGCCCTACGAGGGCGCGATGCCGCAGGACGTCAAGATCTCGCCGGACGGCAAGCGCTTCTACATCGCCGACATGATGGCCGACGGCATGTGGGTCCTGGACGGCGACAAGTTCACCCGGCCGACCCTCCTGCCCACCGGCAAGGGCACCCACGGGCTGTACGTCAGCCGCGACTCCCGCGAGATGTACGTCTCCAACCGGGGCGAGGGCAGCGTCTCAGTCTTCGACTTCACGCAGAACAAGCTCACCAAGAAGTGGCACCTGCCGGACGGCGGCAGCCCCGACATGGGCGGCGTCTCCGCCGACGGCAAGGTCCTCTGGCTGTCCGGCCGTTACGACGCCGAGGTCTACGCCATCGACACCCGCACCGGCAAACAACTGGCCCGCATCAAGGTAGGCAACGGCCCCCACGGCCTAGCCGTCTACCCCCAGCCCGGCCGCTACTCACTGGGCCACACGGGCATCTTCCGCTGATCAGAGGCCGGGCCGTGTCAAGGAGCCCCTTGAGGAGCGTCCCGAAGGGGCGCCCGAAAGGGGCGCGGGGAACTGCGCGACCAGCCCCCACCGGACCCGCGGCCAAAGAACCACCCATCCAGCGAAGCTAATCGTGGGCGAGCAGCAAAGCCTCCCCACCCACAGGCACAAACCCCGCCCCCAGGAACGCCCGCACACTGCGGGCGTTCCCCGGAGCCATCTGCGCCCACACAACCTCCCCACCACTCAGCTGCCGCGCGGCCCCCGCAAGGGCCCGCCCCAGCCCCCGATGCCGTACCCCCTCCACCACCTCCACCGCGGCCTCCAGCCGCCCCGCGACCCCACGCCCCAGGATGAGCACCCCACCGTCGGCCGCCCACACCCGGACATCGTCCCGGTGCCGGTGCGCCCGGGTGACCCGGTGATGACCGGGATCGTCGATCTCCGTCAACGCCAACGGCGGGTCCCCCGGGACCGGGGAAGCCACCGCCAGCAGGTCGATCGTCTCGTTCGACCGGCCCGTACGGTCCATCAGGGCGGCCAGGAAGCGCGGGTTCATCGGCGCGGAGAGCGCGTCGCTGTCGACGCCGGCCAGGGTCCGGCGTACCCACTCGGGGTCCTCGTCCGTGAAGACGACCGCGTGCGCGGTGAAGGCGAGGACTCCGGCGTCGCGGTGGCAGGCCTGGGGAACGACGGTCGTACGGCCGTCGGCGGGCGGGAAGACGCCTCGCGCCACGCCGTCGAGAATGTCCCTCAGCTCTTTCCCCACAGTGCCCCTCCCGGCCTCTTGAGTCTCCACCCACTGGAAGGCCCAGACTCGCGAACATGATCGACGACGGCACCGGATATCTCACCATCGGCGAGCTGGCCCGGGCCACCGGACTGACCGTACGGACCATCCGTTACTGGTCCGACGAGGGCGCCCTGCCGCCCGTGACCAGGTCGGCGGGCGGCTACCGGCTGTACGACGCCGGCTCCGTGGCCCGCCTCGAACTGATCCGCACCCTGCGCGAACTGGGCCTCGGCCTGGACCACGTACGCGCGGTGCTGGCCGGGGAGACGACGGTCGCGGAGGTGGCCGCCGCGCATGTGGCGGCGCTGGACGCGCAGATCCGGACGCTGAAGGTGACCCGTGCGGTGCTGTCGTCCGTGGCGAGACGCGGTTCGTCCGCGGAGGAGATGACGCTCATGAACAAGCTGGCGCGGCTGTCGGCCGCCGAACGGAAGCGGATCATGGAGGAGTTCGTGGAGGAGCTGTTCCACGGGCTCGACTCGGTGGATCCGGCGATCCGGGACCGGATGCGGGCCACCGCGGTGGACCTGCCGGAGGACCCGACCCCCGAGCAGGTGGACGCCTGGGTGGAGCTGGCGGAGCTGGTCCAGGACCCGGAGTTCCGGGCGCAGATGCGGCAGGTGATCGAGTTCAACGCGGCGGAGCAGGGCGCTGGCGGCGGTGCCGCCGCCGGGCGGTCCACCTGGTTCCCCATGCGGCTGGTGCAGCTGGCGGGGGAGGCCCGTGAGCGGGGAATCGCCCCCGAGGCGCCCGAGGCGGAGGAGATCCTGCGGGAGGTGCTGGGGGACGGCGACCCGGCCGTCGTACTCGAACGCATGGAGTCCGCTTCCAATGAACGGCTCGCCCGGTACCGGGAGTTGCTGACCACGGTGAAGGGCGTGGGGCCCGCCGCCGCCCACCGGGAGGAGTTCACGTGGGTGGTCGCGGCGCTGCGCGCTCGCCTGGCCAGCTAATCTGACCCCGTCAGCAGTACGTACATGAAGGGGCGGGTCCCGGTGGCGGACATCGAGGAAGCACGCAAGCAGTTCGAGCGGATCGACACGAACGGTGACGGGTTCATCACGGCCGCCGAGTTCAAGTCCGCCCTGGCGCAGGCAGGTGACTGGAACGTCACCGAGTCCGTGGCCGAGGTCATCATCGCCTCCCGCGACCTCGACGGCGACAAGCTCCTGTCGTTCGACGAGTTCTGGACGTACCTGAACAAGTAGCGTGCGGTGGTACGGAGTTGTACGTGTGTGGGGCGCCCGCCGGATTCTCGGTGGGCGCCCTCTCACGTTCCCCTCAGCGCGCGGGCCACGAACGTGTCCAGGACGCCCGTGCCGACCTCCACCTCGCGCTTCCGGCCCTGCCAGTCGACGATCGTGTGGGCGCGGGCGGCGTCGCGCAGAGCCCGGACCTCGGAGCGGCTGCCCTTGCTCTCCCGGACGGCCAGCGCGCCCAGCGCGGCCCTGGCCCACTCGCCCGCGCAGGCCAGCCAGGGTGCCGCCGAGGCGCGGAAGGCGGCCGGGACCGTGTCCTCGGCCCCGGCCAGGACCGTCAGCCGGGTGCGCAGGGCTTTCCTGGCGTCGGCGCCACCCCGCCAGTACGCCGCCGTCAGCGCGGCCAGTTCCGGGGCCTGTACGGCGTTGACGCGCGAGGCGCGGTTGACGTCGGCGAAGGCGCGCAGGGCCGTGAGGGCGTGGGGGTCGCCGGCGGCCAGGGTGGCGAGGCCCGCGTCGAGGGCGGCCTCGGGGTGGTACTCCGCCGGGTTCCAGGTGTAGGCCGCCAGGGAGAACAGGGCTGGGGCGGACGCGGTGGCCTGGTTCATCGGGTTGGCGGTGAGGCCCTTCACCACGCCCGGCAGCGTGCGGTCGCGGCCCTCGTAGGGGCCGAGGAGCAGGTGGCCCGGCGTGTAGTCGTTGACCGGGTAGTTGTCCCAGACCAGCACCGGATGGCCGTACGTGCGGCGGGCCGCGCGGGCCTGGGCGGTGCGCAGCGTCGGGGAGACGACCTGGGCGCCCGTCCACATCACCGTGACGGCCGGGTCGAGCCGGGCGGCGAGGGCGCTCTTGTACGCGCCGGCCCTGGACCCCGTGTACTCCGTCGGCACGGTGATCAGCGGCGCCGCGCCCTTGCGCGTGCCGAGGAACCCGCGCTGGACCCGGTTGAGGAGATCGGCCTGGGCGCGGGCGACGGCGGCCGTGCCGGAGCCGTACGCCGACCGGTCCCGGGCGCAGTTCCAGCGGCTGATGTCGATGTCGTCGAGGGGCACGGCGAACGCCCGCACCCCGAGATCCCACAGCTGCCGGAACTTGCGAGTGAGGGCTGCCGTGTCGGCGGGGGAGCTGTAGCAGACGGTGGGGCCGGGGGAGAGGGCGTAGACGAAGGAGATGTGGTTGGTGGCCGCCCGGCGGACCAGGGTGCGCAACGGAGTCAGGCGGGACGCGGGGTAGCTGTCGCGCCAGCGGGTGCGCAGGTACGGGTCGTCCTTCGGTGTGTAGATGTACGTGTTCAGCTTCCAGCGGGCCGCGAAGTCCAGCTGCTCCAGGCGCTGTTGGTGGGACCACGGGGTGCCGTAGAAGCCCTCGACGATGCCCCGGACCGCGGTGGCCGGCCAGTCGCGGATGTGTACGGCGGGGAGGGCCGCGCGGGGTGCGGAGGAGCCGACGGGACGGACGAGCTGGGCCAGGGTCTGGGCCGCGTGGAAGGCGCCGGCCGGGTCGGTGCCGGCGAGCACGACACGGGGGCGGCCTTCGGTGTCCTTGCCGACCGAGAGGGCGTAGCCACCGGGCGGGAGCTTCCCCCGTGGCTCAAATCCGAGTGTCCGTAAGGTTATTGACGCTTCGTCAGAGGATCGAGGGGGCTCCGAGGCGATGGTGAGCAGCAGTTCGCCCTCCTGCGGCTGGTCGCCGTAGCGCAACTGGTGGACGCCGGCCGCGCGGAGGGTACGGGCGACGGAGTCCAGTGTTGCCGCGTCCGTCCCGGTGTCGGAGTGCAGGGCCACCGTCCCGCCGATCCGTACCGAGCCCTCGACCCTGCGCACGCTCCGGGGCGTCGGCCACAAGGCCGGTACCGGGGACGGGGGTTGGGTCCTGAGGTCGGTGGAACGAGGGGTCGCGGACCTGGGGGTCGCGGAACGGAGGGTCGCCGTGTCCTGGGGGTCATGGGTGAGGACGGTCGCCAGGAGCAGGCCCGCCAGGGCGAGCACCGCGCCCAGCAACAGCCCTGGAGGAACAGACCATTGGCGCACAGGGTCTCAGTTCCCTCGCTCGGTCGTCCAACACGTGAATCCGTCATGGCGCTTCTTATGCGCCAGTGTGCTGTCATGTCCGAAAAGATGTCGATGTGCTAAATCGGCCACACTGTGCGCCAGTTGGCGTAGACGTTGCTCAAGTCAGGCCTTTGCATGGGATCGCCGGGGGGCTCGTGGTCCTGCCGGAGCACAGGAGGACAGTCATGATGTCGCCGGACCCCTTCAGCTACTGGATCGTGCTGCTCGACATCGAGGACTTCAGCCTGCGCCCGGAGAGCGCCCAGGCCACCCTGCACGAAGAGCTGTACGAGGTGGTCGGGTTCGCGCTCGGCCGGGCCGGACTCGGCCTCGCCGACTGCCCGGTCCAGGACCGCGGCGACGGCATGCTGATCCTGGTCCCCGTCGGCACCAGCCCCACCAGGCTGCTGCGCGAACTCCAGCGCGGACTGGAGGACGCGCTGCTGGCGCACCGGGCGAAGTACAACGAGGACCACCGGATGCGGCTGCGGGTCGGCCTCAACCAGGGGCTCGTGATCAGGATGGGTGAGCGCTGGACCGGTACGGCCATCAACGACCTGGCCCGGCTGGTGGACGCCGGGCCGGTCAAGCGGGTGCTCGCCGAGGCGCGGCGGGCCCAGCTGGTGCTGGTCGTGTCGGAGAGCGTCCACACCTCGGTCGTGCTGGGCCGCTACCCGGGCATCGACCCGGCGGCCTATCTGCCGGCCGACTTCGTCACCAAGCACGGCGAACCGCGCCGCGGCTGGGTCACCGTACCCGGCTACGCGGCGCCACCAGGACTTCCCGCGGATCCGGGGGAGCCGCCCGGCGGAGCGACAGGGGGAGCCTCCGCTCCGGGCGGTACAGCGGGAAGAGCCGGCGGCGGAACCGACTCGGGGAGCACGGTTCCGCCGCCCACGCTCACTGTGCGGGATGTGACGAACAGTCAGTTCGCCGTGGGTGAGGGGGCGAAGGCCGTCGGCCGTGACGACGTGGCGGGCAACGTGTACTACATCAACCCGCCCGTGGACGGGCCGTGAGCACGCCCGGCACCCCGGCGCCCGGACCCGTGCCCGTCGCGGCCCCCACGCCCGCCGCCACACCGTCCCCCGCCAGTCCCACGCCCGCGTCCGGGCCGCCCGGCGGCAGCGCCGGTGACGGCGGGGGAACTCCGGCGGGCGGTGACGGGCAGGGCGGTGCGCCGGGTGGCGGCGACGGCGGGGCCCAGCCGGGGGACGCGGGCGGCGGCGGTGAGAACGTCGGCGCCGGGACGTGGGCCAAAGGGGCCACCAACCGCACCGGACAGGGCAGTCTGCGCGCCGGGACACTGCGCGAGGCGTGGACCCACATCGGCGGCGACCGGGTCCACGGCGACAAGATCGTCGTCCAGGTGGCGTCCGGTGAACGGGACGTCGTCATGCGGGCCCTGTCCGCGACCACCGTCGAGACCGTCCGGCACGCCTTCCAGGCACCGCCCCGCTGGGACGACGTACTGGCCGACGCCTGGCAGCGGCGGTCGGTCGTGCTGCGGGGGCCCGGCGGGGCGGGCAAGACCGCGGCCGGGGTGCGGCTGCTGATCGCCGCACAGGTGAAGACCTGGTTCCTGCTGGACTCCGTCGCCGAACTGAGCCGGCTCACCGATCTCCGTCAACTCGGCAGCGGGGCGGGCCTGTTGCTGGACCGGCCGCCCGACCTCGACGAACTGAGCGGCACCCTTCTCCAGGGTCTGGAGGAGCTGCTGCGCCGCGCGGACGCCCGGCTCGTCCTGATCGCCGGACCCGAGGCCGAACTGGGGCGCGGGGCCGCAGAGTACGTACGGCGGATCGACCGCCCCGGCGCGCTGGACGCCGTACTGGAGGCCCATCTCGCCCATCTGCTCGGCGAGTTGGAGGCCGAGCGTGCGCTCGCCGCCGCCGGGGTCGGGGACCTCGCCCGCGAACTCCTCGACGACAGCACCGCGTGCCGGGACGCGGCCCGCCTCGCCGAGGTGCTGGCGCACGAGCACAAGGCCGGTGACATCGACACCGACCGGGTGCGCACCCGGATGGACCGGGCCGGCGGCGAGACGCCCGAGGAGTGGTTCGAGGGGCTCGGCGACACCGTGCTGCGCACCCAGGCCGCCGCCCTCGCCGTCCTCGGCGGGCTGCCCCAGGAGGACGTGGCCCTCGCCGCGACGCTGCTCCTGGAGTGGTTCCGCAGCGAACGCGGCATCCTCACACCCAGCGTCGACCAGGGATCCGTACCGCTGCGGCACGACCCCTTCGCGCAGTCCCGGCGGCTGCTCGCCGAGAAGCTGCGCGCCCGGACGGTGGGCAGCGTGATCCGGGGGGACTTCGGGTGGCTGCCGTGCACGGTCGCCGAGTACCGCGACCCCGCCTATCCGCCCCGGATCATCCGGCATGTCTGGTCCGAGTACCGCATCCAGCGTGAACTCATCGGCTGGCTCGCCGAGTTGGTCGACTCGCCCACCCAGCAGGTGCGCAGCTTCGCCGGTACCGCCCTCGGGCTGATCGCCACCGAGGCCTTCGAGTACATCGCCAGCCAGGTCTTCGCCGGCTGGGTCCTGGACGAGGACAACGGCTGGCAGCGCCGCGAGGCCATCGGGTACGCCCTGCGGGTCTGCGCCCGCGACCCGGCCCTGCGCGGCGGCGTCCGTACGCTCGTCGGCGGCTGGTACCTGAGCGGCAGCTGGCAGTACCAGGCGGCAGCCGCCCGCGCCTACGGGCTCTGCCTGGGCGGTGCCGACCTCACCGCCGCCGTCGCCGCGCTCACCCGGCTCGGCACCGTCGACCACATCCAGGTGGCCATCGCGATCGGCGACAGCTTCGCCGACCTGCTGGAGGAGGACCTGGCCGCACACGCGCTCGTCGTGCTGCGCGCCGTCGCCGAGATGGCGCACACCGCGGAGAGCCGTGCCTGCGGACACCTCGTCTTCCTGATCCTCGCCGACAGTCTGGTCTCCGAGGAACCCGCCGCCCCCGGCGTCGCCCTGCGCGGCTGCCCCACCCTGCTGCGGCTCGCCGCGACGGATGCTCCCGACGGTGAACTGCGGCGCCTGCTCGGCTACTTGTGGGCCGAGGTGATCGGCGGCGAACTCTTCGGCGAGGAGGCCGAGAGCGTCCTCCAGAAATGGGCCGCCCAGGCCGAGACCGATCCGCTCCTCCTCGACGACCTGGTCCGCGTCCTCGTCGACGACGTCGCCGCGCGCAGTCCCCGCGCGGGCCGGATCCTCCAGCGCCATGTCGCGCACTGGAACGAACGCGACTGCTTCCGTCCCCTGCCCCGCTCCGCGGCGGTCCTCGGCAACGCCCTGCGACTGAGACCGCCCGCTCCGCCCGATCGGCCAGGAGGTGCCCGGTGACCCAGCCGGTGTCCTTGATCGTCAACCAGTCGCCGGTGCCGCGCTTCGCCGTCGGCCCCACCAAGGCGCGCGAACCCCACCTCGCCGTCGTCTACGCCACCGCCTCCGGCGAGGTGGTCTGCTTCGACGGCCGTCCCCTCGGCCCCGGCCGGCAGGTCTTCTCCAAGTACCGCACGCGGTACGAGGTCGACATGCGCCCCCAGCACCGCAGCGCGGTCCTGCGCAACAACCCCCTGGTCTCCCGGGACGGCGTCCACGCCTTCGAGGTCACCCTCTCCTTCACCTTCCGCGTCGACGGCTGGACGGGCGCCGAGGAATTCGTCCGCGCGGGCCTCACCGACCCGCTGCCCATCGTCCACGGCCATCTCACCAGCCTGTTCCACGGCGCCGGGCAGCTCTTCTCCATCGAGGACTCCTTCGGGCTGCAACGCCATCTGAACCAGCTCTGCGCCCTCCCGGCCAACCTGCCCCAGGGGCTGCTCGTCGACGGCTGCCGGGCCTCCGTACGCCCCGACGCCAAGGCGCTGGGCTTCCTGGAGTCGCTGATCGACGCCGACTGGCAGGAACGCCGCGACTCCGCCGAACACGTGCCCGCGGTCGGCGGCGCCCACCGTGGCGGCCAGCTCGACGCCATCAAACAGGGGTACGAGATCGAGTCGACGAAGCGACAGGCCGACTCCTTCGCCGGGATGCTCACCAACAGCGAGGGCCTCATCCGGCACTACCTGGTCACCCACCCCGACGACGCCGCCGGCGCCTTCGAGATGAGCCGCCAGCTGGAGGCCGCCCGCATGGCCACCGCCGAACTCCAGAACCAGCGCGCGCTGGGCCTGTTCACGGTGATGGCCGAGAAGGGCCTCATCGTCGCCGGCGACCTCGACCTGCTGCGCCAACAACTCACCGGCCAGGTGGGGTTGGCGACCGGCGGTCACGTCCCCCTCTCGGCCTCGGCCGCGCCCGCACTTCCGGGCGCGCGCCCGTGGGACGCCCCGGCGACGGCTCCGGCGCAGCTCACGGCGGCACCGCAGCAGACGGCACCGGGACCGGCCCAGGGACAGTCACAGGTGTACGAGCCCACGCTGGTGGTGCCGGTCCAGCCGGACGCGGCCCCAGCACCGACTCCCGCGTCGGCCCCCGCCCCGGCCGCCTTCTCCGGCGCCGCGCTCATCTATCTCGTCCTCGACGAGTCCCTCGACCGGGGCTGCCTCGACGAACTCAACCGGGGCCTGGCCTCGCTGCACTCCGCGCTCTCCGGCGCCCCGGCCGTCTCCGCCGCGCTGCGGCTGTGCGTGCTGGGCATGGCCGCCGCCACGGAAGTGCGGCTGCCCCTGGACACGGTGCTGCCCAGCACCCGCACCCCCATCCTCACCGGCCGCCCCGGACGGTCGTACACCCACGCCTTCCGCACCCTCCAGGCGCTGCTGCGGCAGGACGTCGCCCTGGTGAAGACGCAGCGTACGCAGGTGCTGCGGCCGATCGTCTTCCTCCTCACCGGCGGTGTCCCCGACGAGGGCACGGGCTGGCGGGCCGCGTACGCCGAACTGGTCGACCAGGGCGGCAACTCGGTCGCCCCGCACCTGATCGCCCTCGGCCTGGGCGGCGCGGAGGCCTCGGCGGTACGGGCGCTGGCGACCCGTCCCGAGTTCGGCTTCATGGCGGCCCCGCACCAGGACGCGGCCTCGGCGGCGCACAGCGTCGCCGCCTTCCTGCGGGACACGATCGTCGGCTACGGGCAGCGCCTCGGCGCGGGCGACCCGCAGTTCACGCTCACGGCACCGGACGGGTTCCGGGCGGCGGAGGACGCGCTGTGACGACGGCGACGAGGACAGCGGAGCGGACGAGAACGGTTCAGGATCGGACACGTACAGCTAAGGACAAGTGACGATGATCGAAAGCAACCGGGGGCACTTGCTTCCCGTCTACGTCCTCGCCGACGAGTCGGGCTCGATGTACGAGCACATCGACGACCTGAACGACGGCCTGAGGTCCCTGCACCAGGCGTTGCTCGGCGAGCCGATGGCCGCCGCCAAGGTGCGCTTCTCCGTACTCGGCTTCTCGGACGACGTGATCGAGCGGGTCCACCTCGTCGACCTGCGCGGCGCCGGCGAGTTCCCGCGCCTGTCCACCCGCAACATGACGAGCTACGCCACCGCGTTCGAGGACCTGATCACCCGTATCCCCGGGGACATCCAGGGCCTCAAGGCCGAGGGGTACCAGGTGCACCGGCCCGCCGTGTTCTTCTTCAGCGACGGGCTGCCCAACAGAGGCGAGGACTGGCGGGACGCCCACCGACGGCTCACCGACCGCCAGTTGACGCTGGGCGCGCCCAACATCATCGCCTGCGGCATCGTGGACGCCGACGCGGAGATCATCAACGAGGTCGCCACGCAGCCGGAGTTCGGGTTCATCGTGAACAAGGGCGTCGATGTCGGCGACGCCATCGCCAAGTTCTGCACCGCCCTCACCAGGAGCATCATAGCCTCGGGCCGTTCGCTCGGCTCGGCCAACCCACAGCTCACGGTCGACAAGCCGGAAGGCTTCACCGTCGCGATCGATGTGATCTGACGTGGCCCCATTCCGCAAACGGCAGAGCGAGCCACCGCCGGAGTTGGAGACACTTTCCGTACCCCCGCCCGGCCCGACCCCCGACCTGCCGGTGCGGCAGGCAGCCCTGGAGAAGGACCAGGGCGCGGGCTGGAGTTCGGACGGTACGGAGGACAAGACGGTCACGGACGCACCCGCCGACCGCTGGCAGCCCATCGCCGTGGGCGCGCCGGTCCCGCGGTTCGAGACCGTGCCGCCGCGCGGGCTGTCGTACCGCCCCGACACCGTCTGCGACGGCTGGCAGGCCGGGGTCATGGCCCTGCGACTGGCCTCCGTACGGGGCTACCAGCACCGTTACGAGGGACGGCCCCGTGAGGACGACGCGGCGGCGGCCTGGGACCAGGAGACCGGGACCGTGGTGTTCGCCGTCGCCGACGGCGTCTCCAGCGCGCGCCAGCCGCACATCGGGTCCCAACTGGCCTGCCGCAGCGCCGTGGACGAGATGCTCGCCCAGGTGCGGGGCGAGGGCGGCGGCTTCGTCGCCGACTGGGAGAAACTGCTGTCCACCGTCCACTGGCAGCTCGTCGAACAGGCCCGCCGCATCCTGCGCCGACCGGACGCGGGCGCCGAGGAGACGGCCGGACTGCTCGCCACCACCCTGGTGGCCGGGACGGCGACACCCACCGAACAGGGTGTCTTCGTCCATCTGATCTCGATCGGCGACTCGGGCGCCTGGCAGATCAAGCACGACCGCTTCTACCCGCTGGCGGGCGGCAAAGCGGCCGGGACGGACGGGCTGTACTCCTCGACGGTGGAGCCGCTGCCCTACGTACCCGGAGTGATCCGCCCGCTCTCCTTCGCCCTGGAACCGGGCACGGTCCTGCTCGTCGGCACGGACGGCTTCGGCGATCCGCTGGGCGACGGGACGGGGGCGGTGGCCCGGCACTTCTACTACGGACTGCGGCAGCCCGTACCGCCGTTGGGCTTCGCCCACCTGCTCGACTTCTCCCGCGAGACCTACGACGACGACCGCACGCTGATCGCCCTGTGGCCGTGGAACGACGCACCAGGAGGCCCCAGTTGACGACGATGACGATCTCCTGGGTGGGGCGGGACAGGCTCGGCGACCTCGCGGCACACCGGCTGGGCGACGGCGGACAGGGCGTCGTGTACGCGGTGCCCGACCTGCCTGGGAGGTTCGCCGGTGAGTACCTCGCGTACAAGGAGTACCTGCCGACGGTGTCAAGCGACCCCGAGGTGCTCTACGAACTGGTCTGTTTCTTCGACGAGTTGGGCCGGAGCAACCGCTACGACCACTCCTTCCTCGACAAGCGGCTGACCTGGCCGATCGCGCTCGTCTACACCGGCGTCCGGCCGACGCAGCCGTCGCCGCGCGCCAATCCCGGCACGACGGTGACCGGGTTCCTGATGCAGCGGATCACCGAGGAGTTCGAACTCGACAGCGCCCGGCTGGGCAAGGTGAAGCCGCAGGGCATGGAGTTCCTGCTGAACGACGACGGCTTCACGCAGTTGCTCGGGCTGGACGTCGACGACGGGCGCCGGCTGCGGCTGCTCATCGACCTGGCGGCGACCCTCAACCGGCTGCACCGGCACCGGGTGAGGGTGGGCGACCTCTCGCCGAAGAACGTCCTGTTCATGCTGGACCCCTCGCCCAAGTGCCTGCTGATCGACTGCGACTCGATGCGGCTGGCGGGGAAGGACGTCCTGCCCCAGGTGGAGACGGACGACTGGGCGGTGCCGGAGGCGGCGAAGGCGACGCCGGCCTCGGACACGTACAAGTTCGGTCTGATCGCCACCAGGCTCTTCAACCGGCACCAGACGAGCACCGACCTCAGCGGGCTGCGGACGGTGTCGTCCGGCCTGGCGAACCTCGCCGAACAGAGCAGGTCCTCCGATCCGGCCGCGCGCCCGCCGATGGCGGAGTGGCTGCGGGCCCTGGAGCAGGCACGAGCCCACCGGAAGCAGAAGCCGCCACCGCCTCCACCTCCGCCGACACAGCGACGCCGGCCGCCGGTCACGCCTCCTCAACAGCGACCGGTGACGCGGCCGAACACCGGGTTCCAGTTCCCGCAACCGGCCCCTCAGCAGCACACCCAGCCCACACAGCCGACGCCGTACACGCCCTACACCCCGCCCTACAGGCCTCCGCAGCGAACCCCCGGCCCCTCCTACCCGGGTCTCTCGGCGGCTGCCCGTGCGATCGGCGTGGTCGTGGCCCTGCTGATCATCGCGGGCGTGGGGCTGGCCGCCGCGAGGTACGTCCCGGCGCTCAGGGACGCGCCCTCCGACGAGTCCTCGTCCGGCTCGTCGTCGGACGCGAGCGTCAAGTCGGGCCCCGGCCTCACCGATCCGCCGGAGCCCTCGGCGGAACCGGTCGCGGAGGACCGGGCCGAGGCCCCCGGAGCGAGCGTCGACTTCTCCCAGGTCGCCGACGATCCGCAGGCGCGCGAGGTGGCGACGATGTTCGCCCACTTCTACGGGGCGATCAACGAACGCGACTACGCCAAGGCGATGCGCCGCTACGACCCCCACTCCAAGGTGGTGAACACCGACTCGGCCAAGAGCAGGGAGGGTTGGACGCGGCAGATGAGCACGACGCGGGAGTCCGACATCGCCCTGACCGGACTGTCGAGCGACGGCACGTACACCCTCGCCACGATGAGTTTCCGCAGCCACCAGGACCCCGGCTACGGCCCCGCCTCGAACCCCGACGACACCTGCGACGACTGGACGATCACCTACCAGCTGACCCACACGAAGGGCTACCGCATCCTCAAGGCGCCCAAGGAAGGGGTGAGTTACACCTCCTGCTGACGCTCACCCGCCGAACGCCTGCCCCTTCAACTGGTCCACCGACCGGATCAGCAGTGCCTGACGCCCCGTCACTATCCAGCCCCGGCCCCGCCATTGCTCCAGCACCCGGCTCACCGTACGGCGTGAGCTGAGCACCAGCCCCGCCAGGTCGTCCTGGGAGAGCGGCAGGGTGATGCGTACGCCGGTGCCGTCCGGGTCGGGATGCCCGCAGCGTTCGGCCAGGTCGAGGAGGAGGGCGGCGAGACGCACCGGGACCGGTTCGGTGATGCCGGTGCGCTGCACGTCGGCCTCGCGCAGCCGCCCGGACAAGGTCTGCTCCAGCGCCGCCGACACTCCGGCGCTGGCCCGGGCCAGCGCCTGGAAGCGGGCGGCCGGCAGATGCAGCAGGTCGACCGTCGTCGCCGTGAGCAGCGAGGCCGAGCGGCGTGTGCGCTCCAACCCCGCCTGCTCACCGAGGAGTTCACCGGGACCGCGCAGGGCGAGCAGCGCACGGTAGCCGGCGTGCGACTGGGCGACGACCTTGACCCAGCCGCGCAGCAGCACGACCAGATGGTCGGAGTCCTCGCCCTGCGCCAGGAACTGCTCGTCGGCGGGCAACGACACCCGGCTCGCCACCCGGAGCAGCGCGTCCCGGTCCGAGGGCGCCAGCGCCGCCCAGAAGGTGGCCGGACGGCGGCTGCCGTTCACGATGTGCCCGTCTCGGCCATGGGACGCCCCCGGTCAGGTGTACGGCTGTGCCGAGGATATGTCGACCGTCACCCGTCAGTCGATGAACCCGCTACTTGAAGTCCGCCCACTCCTGCAGCGCCTTCTTGGTCGCGAAGTCACCGACATTCGTGTCGACCGGGTCGTCGGTGTACTGGTGGAAGAGCCACTTCGCCTGGATACGGGGCTCACCGGCCGTCACGTAGTCGGCGATCCACAGTCCGTCGCCCGCGTAGGACGTCGTGTCGATGTTCAGCCAGTAGTTCCGGTTGCAGTAGAGGACGACCCGGCAGTCGGGCCGAAGCTCCTTCAGCTTGCGGATGAAGGTGTCCTTCTCCGCGTTCGACGCGTGGGTGCCGTCGCCGGTCGTCTCCCAGTCGACGGCGAGGATGTCGGCGTTCCCCCGCTCCGGGGCCTGGCTGACGAAGTACTCGGCCTGGGCGGTCAGGTTGCCGGGCCACAGGAAGTGGTAGAAGCCGACCACGCAGCCGGCGTCACGGGCCCGCTTCGTCTGGGCCGTCAGCTTGGGGTTGACGTACGTACGGCCCTCCGTCGCCTTGATGAAGACGAAGGAGAGGCCGTCCGTGTCGTAGGCGTCGGACTGGTACGCGCTCACGTCGATGCCGCGCAGCATGCGGTGCTCCCTGAAGTGCGGGTGGGGGGACAGGAGTTGGTGTAGTCCCAACCTTTGCACACGTGATTCGGCAGGCACATGCGATTGGCACGCACGGGTTTTTCTAGGGGTGACTCACGCGTTCTTCCAACGGTGGCTCACGAGGGGTCGCACGGCTTGACCTCGCCCTTGATGAACCTGTCGTTGAAGAAGGTGGGCTGCTTCGTGCCGGACCCCTTCGGGTCGGCTTCGGGCTCCGTCACCGTGACCAGATACGTGTCCGCGTGCGTCATGACGTACCTGTAGTCCCAGTCGCCGTCACCGGTCTTCTCCGGCTCCATGACCTCTCCCCGGTCCTGCCCGCAGGTCTCGTCCGGGGGGATGTTCTCGACGACCGCGGTGAAGCCGGCCGCCCGGATCCTGGCCGTCATCTCCTCGAAGTGCTTCGCGTCCCCCTCGCTCCACATGCTGACTTCCTTGAGGTAGATGGTCAGGGTGCCGTCCGAGTTCTTCTCCACCGCGAAGCCGGCCGGTGCCACCTCGGTGTTCTTCCCGGGCCCCGTCTGCTCGGTCCCCTGCTCGGTCCCCTTCTCTGCCTTCTTCCCGCTGTCCGTCCCGCTCTCCGTCCCGCCCGGCATCGCCACCGTCACGCCCGCCGCGATCGCTGCCGCCGCCAGCCCCATCGCCAGCCGCTGCCCCACCCGGCGCCCGCGCCCGCCCGTACGCTGCCCCGCCATCGTCCGCCAACTGCGCATCAGGTGTTCCTCCCGCTGGATCCGTCGGCCGTCGGGGAAGTCCCGTTCGGCCGGCACGGCCAGCAGCCGGCGCAGCTCTCGTACGTCTCCGTCCTGCTCCCGGTCCCTGCTCACCACGGTCCCTCTCCCTTCCCACTGCTCGGCCGGACCGCCTCGTGGCGGTCACCTGTCTGCTGCCGTTCCGCAGCCGCAGGTTCCAGGTCCTGCTCAAGATTCTTCAGCGCCAGCTTCTCCAGTCTTCGCCGTGCCCGGGACAGCCGGGAACGCACGGTGCCCACCGGTATCCCCAGCGCCTCGGCGGTCGCGGCGTAGTCCAGCCCGGCCCACACGCACAGCGCCAGCACCTCGCGGTCCGGCCGCGACAACTGGTCAAGCGCCTTGCGCACCGCGGCTATCCGCTCCTGGTCCTCCAGCCGGCCGACCACCTCGTCGGCGAAGTCCGGCAACAGGCCGGGCGGAGGCATACGTTCCATCAGGGCCCGGTGCCGCCGGGCCGTACGTCTGCGGTGGTGCACCACGTTGGTGGCGATCCCCAGCAGCCACGGCAGCAGACTGCCGCCGTGCGGCTCGACCTTCTCCCGCATCCGCCAGGTTTCGAGGAACACCAGCGAGACACAGTCCTCGGCGACCGACCAGTCCCCGGTCAGCCGGAAACAGTGGTTGTACACGGCCCGCCCGTGCTCCTGGAAAAGCACACGGAAGGAGTTCTCGTCGCCCGCGCGAATGCGGGCCCGGAAGGGTGGTTCCATACCTGCCTCTGCCATCCGGCCACCGACGGGTTCCATGTGACGTGCATCACCTCGATTTGGCGAGGGCTGTCCGCACCTGCCCTACTCGACCTCCCGACCTACCCGGCAACTCGGCGAGGTTCTCGACCGGGCGCGTCCGTTGACCGTCGACCGCCGTCTCGGGATCGGGGATACCGGACAGCGGGCGGGGAAAGTCTCTAGAGTGCATGATCGTCGGGCAGTGCGCGCAGGGCACTGCGGGTGATCGAGGGGGCCGTGTGAGGGTCGAACTTCCGCCGGAGCCGCTGAACTTCGTCAACCGTGACGAGGAGCAGGAACGCGCCCTGCGCGCCGTCACGGAATGGCGGAGCCGCTCCCGTCCGCCCGTCCTGGGGCTGCGCGCGCCGACCGGTCTGGGCAAGACGGAGCTGGCCAACCGGATCGCCCGTACCCTGTGCGACCGCTTCCCCTTCCCCGACGGTGTGTTGTCCGTCGACCTCGACGACTTCCGGGTGGACGGCACACTGGACCCCGGCGATGTGCTCTCCCGGTTGCTGAACTCCCTCGACGTGGAGCCGGACAGGGTGGCTGCCCAGTACGCGGCCCGGTGCACCCAGTACTGGAACAGGACCTCCGAGGCGAAACTGATCCTCCTGCTGGACAACGCGCGCTACGCCTCGGAGATCGTCCCCCTGCTCCCGGCGTCGGGCGGCAGCGTGGTGATCGTCACGAGCCACGGCCCGCTCCACGAGTTCGAAGCCGGCGCCGTGGAGGATCTGGCGCTGCCACCACTGGACGAGCGGGCGGCGACAGAGCTGCTGGAGCTGATCGTCCCTGACCGTCGGCTGGCCGCCGATCCGGAGGCGGCACGGGCGGTGGTCCGGTTGTGCGACGGCCTCCCCGCGGCGCTGCACGTGGCGGGCCAGTTGGTACGTGTGCACCAGCTGCGTCCGCTCTCCCGTCTTCTCGCCGATCTCCGGGCGGAGTTGGACGAGAAGGGAGTGTCCGGCGTGGAGCACCTCTGGGACACGGCCTACGCCGATCTGTCCCGGCCGGCGGCCCTGCTCTACCGACTGCTTCCGCACCATCCCGGTGAGACGTTCACGCTCCACTCCGCCACCGCGCTGTCGGGACTGGGACCGGAGGCCTGCCAGGACGCCCTCGACGAGCTGCACCGCGCCGGATTACTGGACCTGCGGCTGCTGTCCCTGACGGAGGCCGGCCAGATGAGGCTGCTGGGCCCGCTGCGCGCACACGCCCTGCGCCGGTCCCGCCGGGAGCTGACGGACGACGAGGTGGCCGAGGCCCAGGCGAGGCTGCTGCGCTGGTTCGTACGACAGACTCAGCTGGCAGATCGGTTCGCAGCGGGCCGTCGGCTGACCGTGGTGGACGTTCTCGACGAGATTCCCGGTGCGCCGGACGCTCCGCTGGAGGACCCAAAGGCGACCGAGAACGAGGAGGTCCGGTCCGAACGCGCTGAACGTGCGGCCCACTGGCTGAACGAGGAGCGCCATGTGCTGTTCGCGTGCTCGCGCCTGGCCCACGCCCGGGGGATGGACACCGAGGTCGTGGCCCTGTCCGAGCCTGTGTGGACGCACGCTCTGGACCACCCCCACCAGTCCGAGGTGACCAAGGTTTTCCGGCGCTCCGTCGACTCGGCGGTCCGGCACGGAGGGAACGCGGCGTGGCTGGTCCGCACGCGCTGCCAATTGGCCAGACCGCTGTGGGAGTCGGCGGAACTGAGCGAGGCTCAGGACCAGATCGACGGTGCGATGGCCGCCCTCGAACTCCTGGGGGACTCCGAACGTGACCGCAAGCTGGCCGCGTCGGCCGTAGAGCACCGGGGCATGCTCAAGGGCGCACGGGGGGACTGGAATGCGGCCCTGGCCGACTTCGCCGTCTCCCGCGACATGCACCGGGCGATCCCCAACCCCTACGGCGTCCTGCTCCAGACCTACCGGATGGGCGAGGCGAGCGCGAAGGTGGGTGACCTGGAGACGGCGCGTGATCTGTTGTCCGAGGCGCATGCAGGGTTCGTGGCGCAGAAGCGCGAGAGGCTGATCGGGCGTTCGGCGTTCGCCCTCGCCGGTGTCCTGCACCGCCTCGGCCGGACGGGCGAGGCCCGCGACCTGTACCAGGAGTCGCTCGGGCGGGCCGACAGGCGGCGCGCGGGCTTCGATCTGGCCCGCGTCCACGACGCACTCGCCGAACTGGACACAGCGGAAGGCCACTTGCTGGAGGCCGAGGCACACCGCACGACGGCCCGGACCCTCCGGCAGCGCAACGGCCTGGTCTAGATCACCTGGGTTGCTTCGGTGCCGGTGGCCGGACGCAGGGTGATGCGGAAGGTCCGCTCTCCGACGAGGCAGTCCAGCACCATGCGGCTGTCCGGGGGGACGGGCTGAGGGGAGAGCAGCCGGGCGTGTACGGCCGACAGCGCGACGGCCGGGTCGACCCGTACGACCCGGCCTTCTTCGGACCGAGGCTCGACCTGGACGGCGTACGTCTGCTCATGGCCGCGGACTCTGAGCAGGCACCCGCCGGACGGCAGCAGCACCGCGGCGGAGCGGCAGCCCGGGTAGGCGGACAGGGTGTGTCGGGTCCATCCGTCGGCGGTCCAGGCCAGGTCTACGGGAGCGGCGGACGCCGGGAGCGGACGGCGGTACAACAGGCCTGCGGAGCGGGCGAGTTGTTCAACGGCGGCGCCGTGCTCGACGGCCAGGTGGTGGCCCGGCGGCCCGGTGCCGGCCGGGTGCCGGGTGATCCGTACGTCGGTCGCGGTGGTCTCCACATGGACGTCGAAGGCTGTGGGTACCCGCACGGCGGGTGCGGGCAGAGGCAACAAGCGGGGCGTGACTCGGTGAGGAGGTGGTACGAGACCGAGCAGGGCGTACATCTCTGTCCGCAGGCGGTCCATGGCATCGCCGGGAGGCGCGAACGCGGCCTGGGCGGCGGCGTGCCCGAGACCCGGCCGATACGCCCGCAGCGCGTCGGCGATGTTCTCGGCGCGCCCCAACTGCGGTATTCGAGCGATGAGTTCGCCCATCGGGCTGCTGGGGATCAGTTCGCCGCCGCCTCGGTGGACGCTCACGACGGGCCGGTCCTGGGCGGCGCAGTAGTACAGGGCGGCGGATCCGTGGTCGGTGACGAGGGCGTCGGCGGCGATCAGGACGGAGGCCCACTCCTCGTGCGGGTCCGGCAGGATCATGCCCGCGTCGAGGGCTGGTGCGAGGCGTTGGGTCAGCTCGTACGTCCCCAGCAGGCTGCGCTCGTTGGGGTGGACGACGAGCGCCAACTGGTGTTCGTCGTGGGGCAGTTGGGCGGCGAGCTGGGCAGGCAGTCCCGGGTGTCGCCGGATGAGGGATTCCTCCCCCCAGGTGGAGACCAGGACGATCAGTGTGCGGGCCCCGGTGCCCAACGCCGCGCGGTAGTGGTCACGTCGGGACGTGGAGGCGAGGACACGTTCCAGAGTGAGATCGCCGATCACCTTGGCGTGCCGGGCGGTTCGCGGGTCCGTGGCGGCCAGCCTGGTGACCTGGTCGGGATGGGCCAGGGCGTGCAGCGCCAGCGGAGCGTCCTCGTGGTCGGCCTGTCGCAGATACGCCGGGTCCAGCCCCGACGCCGAATCGGCCGAACCCTCGCCGGGGATCGACTTGTTGAAGCCCGCGCCGTGCGGCAGGAGGACACGCGGGCCGCGCAGCATCCGCAGTTCGCCCTTGGGACTCGCGGCGACGACCAGGTCGTACGTGCGACCGCACGCCTCGCTCCACGGCACCGTACGGCCTCCGAGGGCGTCGATCGCGGAGAGGGTGTCGGCTCCGAAGTCGGACCCGGGAACGAGGGTGAACAGGCGGGTGACCCGGTCGTCACCGGAGAAGACGGGGAGAACGTCGAGCAGGCGATACAGGGCAACCGCAGACCGCACCGCGAACAGAACCGCTCGCCCGTCGCCCGTCGCCCGTCGCCCGTCGCCCGTCGCCCGTCGCCCGTCGCCCGTCGCCCGTCGCCCGAAGTCTCCAGCCTACTGGTGGCCGAGGGGCGGACGCAGCTGTTTCCCCAGGTCGAGGTGGGTTCATTCGCGTCGTCGGGCGACATGATCCGATCCTATCGCGCGCTGTTCAGGGGCCACCGGGAGTGATCCACGCCGCACATTCGGCAAGGGGGGTATGGCATATCGCGGCTGATCGCGAGGATGGCCGCATGAGTGACTGGGGAATCGCGCTGATCGCTGCGGGATCGGCGATCGCGGGCAGCGTGGTAACCGGCTGGTACGCCCGCAGCGCAGGCCTCCGGCAGGCCGCGGCGGCACGCCACGCGGGCGACCGGCAGGCGGAGGCGTTGCTCGAATCGGTTCGTATGACGCTCCGGGCCGAGGCCGGTCACCGTGAGTTCGTCCTCCGCCGTCAGACCTACGCGGAGTTCCTCGGAGCCGCGGACGCCCGGATCCTCACCGAACGGAACGGGCGGGGGCAGGCCGACGACGACGTCCTGCTGCAACGTGCCCTGAGCGGGGTGCTTCTGGAAGGCCCGCCCGACGCCGCCGCGGCGGCCCAGCACCTCGTTGACTGCCTACGGCGCCACGAGAGGCCGGACGAACTGCAGCGCGCGAAGCTGGACTTCGTCTCGGTGGCACGGCGGGCAGGCGCGAGCGCTGAGGAGACCAGCTCACCCGGAGTCTCCGGAGACGCACCGAGGTGATCCGCACCGGGCGACGGACCGGGGATCGCTCACGAACCTCCGGCGGTGGGAAGTCCGCCGTTTTCGATGATGTCGTTGTAAGCGTCTTCCGCATCCTGGGCGAGCTCATCCATGGAGCTCCGGTAGGCGTAGCCGTAGTCGGTGACGGACAGTGACTCGCAGCCGGGCGGCCGGGTCTCCGGCGGGGTCGTCGGCGAGCCAGCTTGAGAGGCTGCTCGGTAATGCCCTTGTTGAGCAGCAGACGTTCGACTGCAAGCAGGGTTTTCTGAAGCTGGATTCCTCGCGAGAGTTCGATGCAGAGTCATTCAGCAAGATCTGTCGAACGATCACGGCGATGGCAAATATGGGGTCGAACGTTACCGGCTACGTCGCAATTGGGATTGCCGATAACGCTCGTGATGCGAAGCGAGTCGAGACGCTGGACTCCGTTAGCTCTGTCTTGTGTCGTGAGTTCCATGTTGTTGGGATCGAGCGGGAGAGCGTCCTGTAGGGAAAAAGTCTTAATGACTACTGGTCTTGGATCTGCCAGATACTGCAGACGAAGGGGCTGGATCCTGATTTGGCGCGCAGGGTGACTGCCGAATCCAAGCTGGTCAACTATCAAGGGAGGATCGTGATGCTCCTGAAGGTTTCTGCGGGACTTAGTCCCTACTTCTACATGGAAGAAATGGTCGAGCGCTCAGGTTCTGAAACCTTGGCAGTTTCTCCGAAAGCGAGGGTGTCTTGGAACGTGCGATACGGGCTGCGGTGAGTCGAATCGCGACATGTTGCACTGATCCGGGGAACGGGATCTGGTGAGATCACACGGCGCGATCCGGCAGGATCTCTGGCGGCCTTGTGGTAAGTAGGTTCGGAGTTTTGGACCCAGAAGGCTTTATCGATCGGCCGAACTTTTTTCAGGACCAGGTGAGGCTCGCTGAATTCCATGTGCGGGTGGAGGCATCGCCGCTGAGGAGCGTGTCTGCGAAGGCGGCCACCTGCCGGACGACATCGGTGAAGCGTTCGGGGTAACCGGTTGCCGCGGGGCCCTGCCGACGGCGCCAGGCGGCGTACGAGGTCTGGCGACGCTCACCGAGGTCACTGATGGTGGTGCTGAGGGGTTTCAGGGTGATGCCGCGGTGTGTGGCAGTGGCGGTCAGCGCCGTGGTGAGTTCCTGGCCGTCGAGGTCGTTGAGGGTGAGCAGGCGGTAGAGGTCGCCGTAGTCGCGGTCGCGGGTGTTGAGGTCGCCGAGTGAGACGGCGGTGGAGAGTTTTTCGGCGATGACGGTGGCGAGTGGGTAGCCAAGGAGCTGGAAGCTGTCCGTCGTGAGCTGCTGTGGGTAGTCGATGATCCGGGGGCCGGGAGTGACGGGATCCCCGAAGCTGACATCCAGTTGGAGCTTGAGTCGTGCGCGGGCGATGGAGCCGGCCATGGACAGGCGTAGGCCGTGGTACTCGTCCTCCTCGCGGATGGGCACGGTCTTGAGCGTCGCGGGATCGAATACGACTCCGTCGTCGATCTCGGTAGCGGCGATGGCCGCGATCCTGTGGACGATCTCGGTTTCGGTGCCGGGGAACGAGCGGCCGAGGATGTCGATGTCGCGGGTCATCCGGCGGGCGCCGAACTGGGCCAGCAGCAGGCCGCCCTTGAGGACGAAGTGTTCCCGGCCGAGGGGCGATGCGGCCAAGCGGTAGAGGAAGCGTTCGAGGACGTACTCGACCATGATCTCGTCCGTGGACCGGCTGGTGCGGCGGGCCAGGTTGCGCAGGTCGTTGTAGACGCGGCCGGCGGTGGTGTCGCGCGTGGGGTTGGCCATCAGGCGAGCACCGCCTCAACGGCAGGGCGGATGACGGAGAGAGCACCCAACTCGCGTGCGACTTCCTGGAGTTCGCCGACGTCGCGGCGTCCGCCTCGGCGCAGATAGCGGCTGAGCGCGGCCAAGGCGAGGGTCTCGCCGATGCGGCTGCGGTGGCGCATCGCGTCGACGACGCTGCGGGCGGCGTTGTACACGGGGACGGTCTCTCCCGGGGCTGCTTCGAATTGTTCGACGCCGAGGGGGAAGGTCGTCGGGGCGTACTGGGCCACCACGGTCGGCGGGTAGGAGATTGTGGGGCGGCGTGTACCGCGCGGCACGGCGATGTGTACCGCCGCGGGGATGTCGTCGATGAGCTCATGCAGGGCCAGGGCGGACTCGCCGCACACGACAGCGCGCGGAGCCCGCGCGCACACGGCCAGCAGATCTGCGTGCGCGGTCTCCGGTGCGTCTGCCCGCCGGTAGACCCCCCGGGACAGTTCGTCTATCTCTCCCGCCGCGACCAGGGATGCCAGATCACGAGGGGAGAGCAGGACCTGACGTGCCTGCGCGGTCGTGAACGTGGGGGAGAGGCTGGTCAGCCGCTGCTCCAGGCGCGAGGTCTCCGTAGCACTCATGTATCGAATGGTACCCCTCTGGCTATCTCAGGGGATCGATTTGATACATTCTGGCGACTGTCGGCGGCCTGGGCGAAGAGGAGCGGTGATCGAGGGTGTCACGAATCCCCAGGTCGGATGCCTGTTCCGTGGGATTCCCCAGGGACTTTCCACCGCGTGAGCAGGGAAGGCCCTGACAGCGCTGAAAGATAAGAACGCGCTGGTCAGGGCCCACCCCCTCAGCACTCGATGATGTTGACCGCGAGGCCCCCGCGCGCGGTCTCCTTGTACTTGACGCTCATGTCGGCCCCCGTCTCCTTCATCGTCTTGATGACCTTGTCCAGGGACACCTTGTGCGAGCCGTCCCCCCGCATCGCCATCCGTGCCGCCGTGACGGCCTTCACCGCGGCCATGCCGTTGCGTTCGATGCACGGGATCTGGACGAGGCCGCCGACCGGGTCGCAGGTCAGGCCGAGGTTGTGTTCCATGCCGATCTCGGCCGCGTTCTCGACCTGTTCGGGGGAGCCGCCCAGTACCTCCGCCAGCGCGCCCGCCGCCATCGAGCAGGCGGAGCCGACCTCGCCCTGGCAGCCGACCTCCGCGCCGGAGATGGACGCGTTCTCCTTGAACAGCATGCCGATCGCGCCGGCGGCCAGCATGAAGCGGACCACGCCGTCCTCCTTTTCTCCTTCGGAGGCACCGCCCGCCGCGAAGTTGATGTAGTAGTGCAGGACCGCCGGGATGATGCCCGCGGCGCCGTTCGTCGGGGCCGTCACGACCCGGCCGCCCGCCGCGTTCTCCTCGTTCACGGCCATCGCGTACAGCGTGATCCACTCCATCGCGCGGGCCAACGGCTCGCCCTCCGCCCGGAGTTGACGCGCCGACATGGCCGCGCGACGGCGTACCCGCAGGCCGCCCGGCAGGATGCCCTCGCGGGACATGCCGCGTGACACGCACGCCTGCATCACCCGCCAGATGTCCAGCAGCCCGGAGCGGATCTCGTCCTCGGTGCGCCAGGCCCGCTCGTTCTCCAGCATCAGCGCGGAGATCGACAGGCCTGTTTCCTTCGCCAGGCGCAGCAGCTCGTCGCCCGTGCGGAAGGGGTACTTCAGCGCCGTGTCGTCGAGCTTGATCCGGTCCGCGCCGACCGCGTCGTCGTCGACGACGAATCCGCCGCCCACCGAGTAGTACGTCTTCGACAACAGCTCCTCACCCGAGGCGTCGTACGCCCACAGGGTCATGCCGTTGGCGTGGTAGGGGAGTGTCTTACGGCGGTGCAGGACCAGGTCGTCGTCGAAGGAGAAGTTGATCTCGTGGTCGTCGAGGAGCCTAAGCCGACCCGACTCCTTGATCTGCTCCACCCGTACGTCCGCGCCCTCCACGTCCACCGTGCGCGGTGAGGCGCCCTCCAGGCCGAGCAGCACCGCCTTGGGCGTGCCGTGCCCGTGGCCGGTCGCGCCGAGCGAGCCGTACAGCTCCGCCCGGACCGACGCCACCGCCCCGAGGACCTCTTCGTTGCGCAGTCGGCGGGCGAACAGCCGGGCCGCGCGCATGGGGCCGACCGTGTGGGAGCTGGACGGGCCGATGCCGATCGAGAACAGGTCGAAGACGGATACGGCCACGGGGACTCCTCCAGAGAGGGCGGGGGCACACGGCGTCGGGTGCCCCCGCCGGGAAAAACTACTTGTTGAGACCGGGGTACAGCGGGTGCTTGTCGGCCAGCGCCTTCACGCGGGCCTTCAGGCTGGCGGCGTCGACCTCCCCGAAGGGAGCGGGCGCCTTCAGGGTCTCCGCGATGACGTCCGCGACCTCGGTGAAGTCCTCGGCCGTGAAGCCGCGGGTCGCGAGGGCCGGCGTACCGATCCGCAGGCCCGACGTCACCATCGGGGGACGCGGGTCGTTCGGGATGGCGTTCCGGTTGACGGTGATGCCGACCTCGTGGAGACGGTCCTCGGCCTGCTTGCCGTCCAGCTCGGAGTTCCGCAGGTCGACGAGGACCAGATGGACGTCCGTACCGCCGGACAGGACGGACACACCGTGCTCACCGACGTCCGCGCGCACCAGGCGCTCGGCCAGGATGCGGGCGCCGTCCACCGTACGCTGCTGGCGCTCCTTGAAGTCCTCGCTCGCCGCGACCTTGAAGGAGACGGCCTTCGCCGCGATGACGTGCTCCAGGGGGCCGCCCTGGAAGCCCGGGAAGACCGACGAGTTCAGCTTCTTCGCGAACTCCTGCTTCGCCAGGATGATCCCGCCGCGCGGGCCGCCCAGCGTCTTGTGGGTCGTCGAGGTGACGACATCGGCGTACGGCACCGGGTTCGGGTGCAGGCCCGCCGCCACCAGACCGGCGAAGTGCGCCATGTCGACCCAGAGGTACGCGCCCACCTCGTCCGCGATGCGGCGGAACTCCGCGAAGTCCAGCTGACGCGGGTACGCCGACCAGCCCGCGATGATCACCTTCGGGCGGTGCTCCTTGGCGAGCTGCTCCAGCTCGGCCATGTCGACAAGACCGGCCTCGTCCACGTGGTAGGCGACCACATTGAACTGCTTGCCGGAGAAGTTCAGCCGCATCCCGTGGGTGAGGTGGCCGCCGTGCGCCAGGTCCAGGCCGAGGATGGTGTCGCCGGGCTGGGCCAGCGCGAACAGCGCGGCCTGGTTGGCGGAGGCGCCCGAGTGCGGCTGGACGTTGGCGTACTCGGCGCCGAACAGCTCCTTGACCCGGTCGATCGCGATCTGCTCGGCGACGTCGACGTGCTCGCAGCCGCCGTAGTAGCGGCGGCCGGGGTAACCCTCGGCGTACTTGTTGGTGAGGACCGAGCCCTGGGCCTCCATGACCGCGACCGGAGCGAAGTTCTCCGAGGCGATCATCTCCAGGGTGGACTGCTGACGGTGCAGCTCGGCGTCGACGGCGGCGGCGACGTCCGGGTCCAGCTCGTGCAGGGGAGTGTTCAGAAGCGACATGGGTCAGTTACGTCCTTACGCCTGGGGGCTCAGCTGCCGGAGAACGCGGTGTACTCGTCCGCGGAGAGCAGGTCGCCCGGCTCCTCCGCGACGCGCACCTTGAAGAGCCAGCCGCCCTCGAAGGGGGCGGAGTTCACCAACGACGGGTCGTTGGAGACGTCCTCGTTGACCTCGGTGACCTCACCGGAGACCGGGGAGTACAGGTCGCTGACGGACTTGGTCGACTCCAGCTCACCGCAGGTCTCGCCCGCGGTCACCGTGGCACCTACCTCGGGAAGCTGGACGTACACGACATCGCCGAGCGCGTTGGCCGCGTGCTCGGTGATACCGACCGTCGAGACGCCGTCCTCGGCGCCCGACAGCCACTCGTGCTCCTTGCTGTAGCGCAGCTGCTGGGGGTTGCTCATGGCCTGAATTCTCCTGTATGCGGGGGACTGGTCATGCATGGGGTACTACAGGGGCTGTCCATGAGCGGTCAGGACACGGCCTGCTCATGACGACGGAGCGACAAAAAACCCGGCTTACTTCTGACGCTTGTAGAACGGCAGCGCCACGACCTCGTACGGCTCGTGGCTGCCCCGGATGTCCACGCCCACGCCCGCTGTGCCCGGCGCCGCGTGCGTGGCGTCGACGTACGCCATCGCGATCGGCTTGCCGAGGGTGGGGGAGGGGGCGCCCGAGGTGACCTCGCCGATCACCCGGCCGTCGGCGACGACCTCGTACCCCGCGCGTGGGACGCGACGGCCCTCTGCGACCAGGCCGACGAGGACCCGCGGCGGCTCGTACGAGGCGCGCTCGGCGGCCTCGCGCAGAGCCGCGCGGCCCACGAAGTCGCCCGCCTTCTCGAACTTGACGACCCGGCCGAGCCCGGCGTCGAAGGGGGTCAGGGAGGTCGTCAGCTCGTGCCCGTACAGCGGCATGCCCGCCTCCAGGCGGAGCGTGTCCCGGCAGGACAGACCGCAGGGGACGAGCCCGACGGGCGCACCCGCGTCGGTCAGCGCCTGCCACACCTTCTCGGCGTCGCCCGGCGACACGAACAGCTCGAAGCCGTCCTCGCCGGTGTATCCGGTGCGCGCGATGAGGGCGGGGACACCGGCGACCGTGCCGGGCAGGCCCGCGTAGTACTTCAGGCCGTCGAGATCGGCGTCGGTGAGGGAGGCGAGGATGCCGGGGGACTCCGGGCCCTGCACGGCGATCAGCGCGTAGGCGTCCCGGTCGTCGCGGACCACCGCGTCGAAGCTGTCGGACCGCTCCAGCAGAGCATCGAGCACGATCTGCGCGTTGCCGGCGTTGGCCACCACCAGGTATTCGGTCTCGGCCAGGCGGTAGACGATCAGGTCGTCCAGGATGCCGCCGTCGGCCCGGCAGATCATGGTGTAGCGGGCGCGGCCGACGGCGACGGACCCGATGTTCCCGACGAGGGCGTAGTCGAGGAGCGCGGCGGCCTCCGGCCCCGTCACGGTGATCTCGCCCATGTGGGAGAGGTCGAAGAGACCGGCCCGGGTACGCACCGCGACATGCTCGTCGCGCTCGGAGCCGTACCGCAGGGGCATGTCCCAGCCGGCGAAGTCGGTCATCGTCGCGCCGAGCGCGCGATGCAGGGCATCGAGCGCGGTCGTACGCGGAACGGGGCTACTGCTCATCGGTTGTGCTCCCAGGGCATGACGGCGAGGTCGTTCCTCCCCATCTGTCATCGGAACCTGAGAGGTTCGCCATGAAGGACATGGCTTGCACCGTGGGTGGAGCCGCTGGTCACAGGACCGGCAGCCCGCTTTTCAGATGTGCCTCGCCCGCGCGGTACGGGGCCTGAGAGATTCAAGGGAGGGACTTGCTCCTTCGGCGCCCGGCCACCCGTAGGTGTCCGGAACTCTCCCGCGCGGATTCAAGCGGCCGGTATGCAGTTGGCGGGCACATCATCGCACGCATTCCTTCGGCACGGCAGGGGGACCCTTCACAGAGGAGGCACAGTCATGCCACAGGCGCACATATGGCCCTGTAGCAGGCCTGTTGCAGTAAGCGGACCCAAACGAGAGACACCGCGTATTACCTTCTCTTTACACTCGACGGGGACGGTACTTCCCGACCCCATGGGAGGACGATCACGGTGAACAGGACCACGGCGTACGCGACGACCTCAGCCCTCGCACTGACCGACGCGCTGCCCGCGCAGCCGGCCGCCCCCGCCCGGGAGGCCTGCGCCCCGCGCCCGGCACCCGTGATCCGCGATCTGCGGGAGCGCTCGGGCCACAGCCCGCACGGCCTCACCTTCGGCGCCCGCGACCTCGTCGTGGTCACCGGCCTGCCAGGCAGCGGCAAGTCCACGCTGATGCGCCGGGCGGTGCGCGGCCCCGGCATCGACTCCCAGAACACCCGCGACCGCTGGGACGCCCGTACGCCCGCCTTCCTCCCCTACGCCGTCTACCGCCCCCTCGTCCGCCTCGCCCACTACGCCGGACTGCGCCGCGCCCTGCGCTCCGGCGCCGGGGTCGTCGTGCACGACTGCGGTACGCAGGCCTGGGTGCGCGGCTGGCTGGCCCGCGAGGCCCGCCGCCGGGGCGGCACCCTCCACCTGCTCCTCCTCGACGTCACCCCCGGCGAGGCCCTGGAGGGCCAGCGCGAGCGCGGCCGGGGCGTCTCGCGGTACGCGTTCCTGCGCCACCGCCAGGCCGCCTCGCGGCTGCTGCGCTCGGTGGAGAAGGGGAACCTGCCGGAGGGCTGCGGCTCGGCGGTCCTGATCGACCGGGACGCGGCGGACACCCTGCGCAGGATCGACTTCGCGGACTGACCGACGTCGTCGCCGGGGCCGGTTAGGGTTTTGCCCATTAAGGGACTCAAGGCAGCGGTTCACAGCAGGCGGTAGGCAGCAGATGGACATCCCGGCGGACTTCCCCCCGGACTTTCCCGGGGGTTTCCCCGCACAGGCGCACCCCCACTCGCACGGCGGGTGGCCCGGCAACGAGCTGGAGGAGGTGCTCTCGGCGTCCCTCGGCGTCCCCGGCGCGGGCGCCCGGATCGTCGAGGTCCTCGGCCGCAGCTTCGTCTGGGTCCCCCTCCCGTCCGGCGGCGGCCCCCACTCCGGCCCCCTCGACCTGCCCACGATGGACATCGGAGGCCAGGCGTACGTACCGGTCTTCAGCTCGGAGGAACAGTTCCGGCAGGTCGTCGGCGGCCACATGGCGTACACCGTGGCCCCCGCCGTCGAGTTCGCCCGGGGCCTCCCGCCCCAGGTCGGCATCGCCATGAACCCGGACGGCGTGGTCGGCGTCCCGCTGCCCCCGCCGGCCGTCGCCGAACTCTGCCGCTCCGGCCGCACCGTCCTCGACGGCGCCGCCGGCGGCGGACGGGTCCGCCTCTACGAGCCCGACTGGCAGGAGGACCCGGTCGACTTCCTCACCGCCACGGCAGCGGAGTTCGCCGGCACGGGCGTCGTCCGCACGGCCCGCCGCTGCCTCGCGACCATCGAGACGTCCGCCCCCGTCATGTTCATCGGCGTCGAACTCTCCCCCTGGGACCCGGTGGCCCGCACCATCCCCATGGACGCGGTAGGAAGAGCCCTGGGCCAAGTGGGCTCCCCCTGGCCGGTGAACCTCCTCTTCCTGGACGCGGCCCAGGACCCGGTGACCGACTGGCTGAGGGAGCGAGTCCGCCCCTTCTATCAGCACGGTTACTGATGAACTTGCCCCAGGGGCAACCCCCTAGGGGCGCGGGGAACTGCGCGACCAGCCACGATGGTCCGCAGCCGCCGAAAATCAGCAAGTCACGAGTTCTTGGGCGCCTTCCACAGACCGTGTCTGTCAGCGGCGCCGATTAAGCTAAGAAACGCACAACTCGGTAGGGGTAAACGAAGGGGCGGTAATGGTGAGCGCGTCGGGCACGGCCGCGGCCGGTCAGGTCGAGCACATGCTGCGCCAAGTCACGCCCGGGCGCTACGACGCCTACGAGGCACTCCTGCGCGCCCTCGCGACCCCGTCCTCCGGCCAGATCTGGATGCTGCTCTGGCACGGCCAGGCCGGCTCCCCGGACGCCCAGTACGGAAACATGCAGGTCGAGGGGTACGGCTACGCCCCCTGCGTGACCTCCGCCCAGGAGCTGTCGGTCAGCGGCTGGAACAGGTCGTACGAGGTGGTCGACGGCCTCGACGTGGCCCGCACCCTCTACCCGGACCAGTACGGCCTCTGGCTCAACCCGCACTCCCCGGGCGGCGGCGTCGGCATCCCCTGGCTCGATCTGCGCCGCATCGCGGCGGGCCTGGAACGCCAGCCCGCAGGGCCTCTGCGCCTCGCCGAACCCGGCATCGAGATCCCGCAGTTCTACGCCCTCCTCTCGCAGAACGCCCACCGCACCCCGGCGGTCCGCTCGCTGCGCCGCGCCTGGGTGCAGCCGGCGCTCGGGGCGCCGTATCTCGCCATCGGCCTCGATGTGTACGACACCTCGCCACCGGCCGTGGACTCGGTGCGCGCGATGATGCAGCAGTCGATAGGGGCGGTCCCCGACGGGCTGCCGGTGTCGACGGTCGCGATGTCGGACGAGCAGGATCCGGTCGTGATGTGGCTCCGCGCGAACGCCCGCCCGTTCTACGACCGCGAGGCCCACGCGATCGCCGCCCCGCCCCAGGCGCCCCAGGCTCCGGCCGCGGGGTACGGGTATCCGCCCGCCCGCGGTCGTTACTGAGCGGATCATCACGCGGACGGCCGAACCCGCGCGCCACGGTCTTCGCGCGTAGATCGCGGCGGATCGTCGCGATAGTATCCATATGCCCTTTCTGTCTCAACTGCCCCGCGTCCGGCGGCCGTTACCCGCTGTTCGGATAACGGAATCCCCAGGACAGCATCACGGTTGCGCATACTTTCGCCGACAGACCTTCCGCGTGATCGCCGAATCGCTGAAGACTCGCCTGTCAGACGATGGGGGCGTCGGTCCGAGTGGCCGACAGCGCATGGTTAAGTCGACTAATCAGCACAGACTGTCAAGCAGGACAAGCAAGATCGGCCGGTACACCGGCGAGCAAGTGAATCAAGCCGCGGACACGCGGCAGGCGTAGGCCGGTCACCACCGGCGAGAGGGGTCGGGTCACTGTGACCGCACCGATCGAGACCACCGCAGCGGCAGCCGAGGCACAGCCGGAGGCTGTGCTCGCCGGTGCCGGTAAGGGGCAGATCGAGGGCCGTTCCCTGGGGCAGATCGCCTGGTCCCGCTTCAAGCGGGACAAGGTGGCGGTCGCCGGCGGTGTGATCGTCATCCTGCTGGTGCTGATCGCGATCCTCTCGCGGCCCATCCAGGCGCTGTTCGGCCTCGACCCCAACGCCTTCAACCAGGACCTGATCGACCCCAACACCTCCCTCCCCAAGAGTGACTTCGGCGGCATGAGCTGGGACCACCCGCTCGGTGTCGAACCGAAGTTCGGGCGCGACATCGCCACCCGCATCCTGGAGGGCTCCTGGGTCTCGCTGGTCGTCGCGTTCGGCGCCACGATCCTGTCCAACGTGATCGGCACGATCCTCGGCGTCGTCGCCGGCTACTACGGCGGCCGGGTCGACACGATCATCAGCCGGCTGATGGACACCTTCCTCGCCTTCCCCCTGCTGCTCTTCGCCATCGCCATCTCCGCCACGCTCCAGGGCGGCGCGTTCGGCCTCGAAGGGCTGCCGCTCCACATCAGCGTGCTGATCTTCGTCATCGGCTTCTTCAACTGGCCCTACCTGGGACGCATTGTCCGCGGCCAGACGCTGGCCCTGCGTGAGCGCGAGTTCGTGGACGCCTCCCGGGGCATGGGCGCCAAGGGGCCGTACATCCTCTTCCGGGAGCTGCTGCCGAACCTGGTCGGCCCGATCATCGTCTACTCGACGCTGCTCATCCCGACCAACATCCTCTTCGAGGCCTCCCTCAGCTTCCTCGGCGTCGGCATCCAGCCCCCGCAGGCTTCCTGGGGCGGAATGCTCAACCAGGCGGTCGTCTACTACCAGGTCGACCCGCAGTTCATGATCGTGCCCGGCCTTGCCATCTTCGTGACCGTCCTGGCGTTCAACCTGCTCGGCGACGGTCTCCGGGACGCTCTCGACCCGCGCAGCCGCTGATGCGGCCGCAACGGGAGTTCAGCAAGTTTCCAACAATGGAGGAGAAGCAGACCATCATGCGAAGGTCAGGGCTGGCCGCGGTTGCGGCAATCGGAACTGTGAGCCTGCTGCTCGCAGGCTGCAGCAAAGCCGAAGACGATTCGACGGACGGCACCAAGGCGGCTGGGGCCAACGCAGCGACCAAGGACGTCGTCAACGCCTCCACCCAGAAGGGGGGCACGGTCACCTACGAGTACTCCGATGTCCCGGACTCCTTCGACCCCGGCAACACGTACTACGCGTACATGTACAACTTCAGCAGGCTGTACGCCCGCCCGCTGATGACCTTCAAGCCCGCTGCGGGCGACAAGGGCAACGAGCTGGTCCCGGACCTCGCCGCGAGCGCCGGTGTGCCGAGCGACGGCGGCAAGACCTGGACGTACAAGCTCCGTTCGGGGCTGAAGTACCAGGACGGCACCGCGATCACCTCGAAGGACGTCAAGTACGCCGTCGAGCGCTCCAACTTCGCGCGTGACGTGCTCTCCCTCGGCCCGAACTACTTCCAGCAGTTCCTGGAGGGCGGCGACAAGTACAAGGGTCCGTACAAGGACAAGAGCGCCGAGGGTCTGGCGTCCATCGAGACGCCGGACGACACCACGATCGCGTTCAAGCTCAACCGGCCCTTCCAGGAGTTCGACTACCTGGTCGCGACGCCGCAGACGGCTCCGGTGCCCCAGGCCAAGGACAAGGGCATCGACTACGTCAAGAGCATCGTGTCCTCGGGCTCGTACCAGTTCCAGAGCTACGACGAGGGCAAGCAGGTCGTCCTCGTCCGCAACAAGAACTGGGACGCCGCGACCGACCCGCTGCGCAAGCAGTACCCGGACAAGATCGTGGTCAACCTGAAGGTCAACGCGGAGACCATCGACCAGGACGTCCAGGCCGGCAACGCGATCGACCTGGGTGGTACGGGTGTCCAGGCCGCGACCCAGGCGGATGTCGTCAACAACGCCGACAAGAAGGCCAGCACCGACAACAGCTACGGTGGCCGTCTCGTCTACCTGGCGATCAACACCAAGCTGAAGCCGTTCGACAACGTCGAGTGCCGCAAGGCCGTGCAGTACGCGATCGACAAGGTCTCGGTGCAGACCGCCGAGGGCGGCCCGATCCGCGGTGACATCGCCACGACCGTCCTCCCGCCGGACATCCCGGGCTACGAGAAGGCGGACGTCTACGCCACCGACGGCAACAAGGGCGACCCGGCCAAGGCCAAGGAGCACCTGACGGCCTGCGGCCAGACCACGATCAACACCAGCATCACCGCGCGCAGCGACCGTCCGGCGGAGATCGACGCGGCCACCGCGATCATCAACTCGCTGAAGGCCGCCGGCATCAACGCCACGATGAAGCAGTTCCCGTCGGGCAAGTACTTCACCGACTACGCGGGTGTCCCGAAGTGGGACGCGGACAACAACGTCGGTCTGATGATGATGCAGTGGGGTTCCGACTGGCCGTCCGGCTACGGCTTCCTGCAGCAGATCCTGCACGGTGACGCCATCGGCGCCTCGGGCAACACCAACCTCTCGCAGTTCGACAACAAGGACGTCAACGAGCTGCTGGAGAAGGCGATCGGCACGGAGGACAAGGCAGCGCGCGACGCCATGTACACCGAGGTCGACAAGAAGACGATGGACGAGGCTGCCCTTGTCCCGCTGACCTACTTCAAGGTCCTGCTGTACCGCCCGGCCAACTTCACCAACCTGGTGTCCACGGCGGCCTTCAGCGGTCAGTACGACTACCTCAACATCGGCACGACCAAGAAGTAGCCCCGGAAGGCAGGTGAAGGCATTGGTGCCCGCGGGCTTCGCAGCCCGCGGGCACCAGGCCGATCCCCGTGATCTCGTACATCCTCCGTCGGACGTTCGCGGCAGTGATCCTGCTGCTGGTCGTCACCGCGGTGACCTTCGCCATCTTCTTCCTGCTGCCACGGTTCGCCGGCCAGACCGCCGACCAGCTGGCCCAGCAGTACATCGGGAAGAGCCCGTCGGCGGCGGACATCGCCGCGGTCAAGAGCAACCTCGGTCTGGACGACCCCCTTTATCTCCAGTACTGGCACTTCATCAAGGGGATCGTGTCCGGTGCCACCTATGACCTGGGGCCCACCACGGTGCACTGCAACGCGCCGTGCTTCGGCTACTCCTTCAAGACCCATGTCGAGGTCTGGCCGCAGCTGACCTCCCGCCTTCCGGTGACGATCTCGCTCGCCGCCGGTGCGGCCGTGATGTGGCTGGTGTCCGGTGTGACGATCGGTGTCATCTCGGCCCTGAAGCCGGGATCGTTCTTCGACCGGTCCTTCATGGGCATCGCCCTCGCCGGTGTCTCGCTGCCCATGTTCTTCACGGGCAACCTGGCACTGCTGCTCTTCACCTATCAGTGGCCGATCTTCGGCAGAACGTACGTTCCCTTCACCGAGAATCCGGCCCAGTGGGCCAACACACTGTTCCCGGCGTGGTGTTCGCTCGCCCTGCTCTACTCCGCCATCTACGCGCGGCTCACCCGCTCGGGGATGCTGGAGACGATGAACGAGGACTTCATCCGCACGGCCCGCGCCAAGGGCCTGCGGGAGCGCAAGGTCGTCGTCCGGCACGGTCTGCGGGCCGCGCTGACACCCATCATCACCGTGTTCGGCATGGACCTCGGCCTGCTGCTCGGCGGCGCGCTGATCACCGAGACGGTGTTCTCGCTGCACGGTGTCGGCGAGTACGCGGTGCAGGGCATCAAGGACAACGACCTGCCGCCGATCCTCGGCGTCACCCTGCTCGCCGCTCTCTTCGTCGTTGTCGCAAATCTTCTGGTGGACCTGCTCTACGCGGCCGCCGACCCGCGGGTGAGGCTCTCGTGACCGAACTGTCCAAGACCGGCGCCGCGGTGGGCGAACCCTCGCCCTCGAACGCGCCCACCGCGTTCCTCGAAGTCCGCGACCTCAAGGTGCACTTCCCGACCGACGACGGCCTGGTCAAGTCCGTCGACGGACTCAGCTTCCAGCTGGAGAAGGGCAAGACCCTCTCCATCGTGGGCGAGTCCGGCTCGGGCAAGTCCGTCACCTCGCTCGCGATCATGGGCCTGCACCGGCTCGGCGCCCGTGGCAAGAACGTCCAGATGTCCGGCGAGATCTGGCTCGACGGCAAGGAACTCGTCGGCGCCGACCCGGACGAGGTGCGCAAGCTGCGGGGCCACGAGATGGCGATGATCTTCCAGGATCCGCTGTCCGCGATGCACCCGTACTACAAGATCGGCAACCAGATCGTGGAGGCGTACCGCGTCCACCACGACGTCAGCAAGAAGGTCGCCCGCAAGCGGGCGATCGAGATGCTCGACCGGGTCGGCATCCCCGAGCCCGGCAAGCGCGTCGACAGCTACCCGCACGAGTTCTCCGGCGGTATGCGCCAGCGCGCGATGATCGCGATGGCGCTGGTCAACAACCCCGAACTGCTCATCGCGGACGAGCCGACGACCGCCCTCGACGTGACCGTCCAGGCGCAGATCCTCGACCTGATCCGCGATCTGCAGAAGGAGTTCGGCTCCGCGGTCGTCCTCATCACCCACGACCTCGGCGTGGTCGCAGAGATCGCCGACGAGGTCCTGGTGATGTACGGCGGCCGGTGCGTGGAGCGGGGTCCGGTCGACGAGATCTTCGAGCAGCCGCAGCACCCGTACACCTGGGGTCTGCTCGGTTCCATGCCGCGCATCGACCGCGAGACCTCCGACCGGCTCATCCCCGTCAAGGGCCAGCCGCCGAGCCTCATCAACGTCCCCTCGGGCTGCGCCTTCCACCCCCGCTGCCCGTACGCGGACATCCCCAAGGGCGACGTCACCCGTACCGTGCGCCCGGAGCTGCAGCAGGTCGCCGGCGGGCACTTCTCCGCCTGCCACCTCTCGCAGGAGGACCGTACGCGGATCTGGACCGAAGAGATTGCGCCGAAGCTGTGAGCGATACCGAGAAACTGGAGCAGGGGTCGGCGAAAGCGGCCGACGAGCGCGAGGTGCTGCTCAAGGTCGAGGGCCTGGTCAAGCACTTCCCCATCAAGAAGGGGATCCTGCAGCGCCAGGTCGCCGCGGTGAAGGCCGTCGACGGCCTCGACTTCGAGGTGCGCAAGGGCGAGACCCTCGGCGTCGTCGGTGAGTCGGGCTGCGGCAAGTCGACCATGGGCCGGGTCATCACCCGCCTCCAGGAACCCACCGCCGGCTCGATCCACTTCGAGGGCCAGGACATCACACGGCTGAGCGCCGCCGGGATGCGTCCGCTGCGGCGGGACATCCAGATGATCTTCCAGGACCCGTACGGCTCCCTGAACCCGCGTCACACCATCGGCTCGATCGTCTCGGCGCCCTTCCGGCTCCAGGGCGTGGAGCCCGAGGGTGGGGTGAAGAAGGAGGTCCAGCGCCTCCTGGAGCTGGTGGGCCTGAGCCCCGAGCACTTCAACCGCTACCCGCACGAGTTCTCCGGCGGCCAGCGCCAGCGCATCGGCATCGCCCGCGCGCTCGCCCTCAAGCCGAAGCTGGTCGTGGCCGACGAGCCGGTGTCCGCGCTGGACGTGTCGATCCAGGCGCAGGTCGTGAACCTGATGGACGACCTCCAGAAGGAACTCGGCCTGACGTACGTGATCATCGCGCACGACCTGTCCGTCGTGCGCCATGTCTCGGACCGGATCGCGGTGATGTACCTCGGCAAGATCGTCGAACTCGCCGACCGGTCCTCGCTGTACGAGGCGCCGATGCACCCGTACACCAAGGCCCTGATGTCGGCGGTGCCGGTCCCCGACCCCAAGCGCCGGGGCGCCAAGAGCGAGCGCATCCTCCTCAAGGGCGACGTCCCGTCCCCGATCTCACCGCCGAGCGGCTGCCGCTTCCACACCCGCTGCTGGAAGGCGACGGAGATCTGCAGGACGACCGAGCCCCCGCTCCTGGAGCTGAAGCCCGGCCAGCAGGTCGCCTGCCACCACCCGGAGAACGCGGAAGACCAGGCACCCCAGGACACGGTGCTCCTGTCGGCGGCAAGGGAAGCGGTCGAGCTGGTAACCCCGGCGACGGAGGCCCACCCAGGGGCGCGGGGAACTGCGCGATCAACCCCCACGGACCCGCAGTCAAAAGACGACCAAGAGGCCCCAACCGACAAGTAACGGCAAAGTCATGCACATGCCCGAACGGGAGAACGCAGAGTCATACGTGTAGGTCCTGTCAGACCAATACACGCTCGAAAGGGACGACTCATGCCACTCTCCCGTTCGGCACGTTTAGGGGCCGTCGCCACCGCGGCGGCCTCTTTCCTCGTCATCGCAGCCTCCGCCGCCCCAACCCCCGGAGGGGACGGCATCGGCGACTCCTACTTCCCCCAGCTGGGCAACGGCGGCTACGACGCCCGCCACTACGCCCTCGACCTCGCGTACAACCCGGACACCGACCGCCTCGACGGCCGTACGACCATCACCGCCCGCGCCACCCAGACCCTCTCGTCCTTCGACCTGGACCTCCAGAAACTGGAGGTCACGAAGGTCGAAGTGAACGGCAGACGCGCCCAGTTCACGCGCGAGGGCGACGAGATCCGCGTCACGCCCCGCGGGCCCCTGTCCAAGGGCCGGGAGTTCAAGGTCGCCATCACCTACGGCGGTGTGCCCGAACCGCTCGGCGGGCCCATCGTCTTCGGCTCCAGCTACGGGTGGATGAAGACCGCCGACGGCGTCTTCGTCGCCTGCGAACCCAACGCCGCCTCCACCTGGTTCCCGTCCAGCGACCACCCCTCCGACAAGGCCGCCTTCGACATCCGGATCAAGGCGCCGAAGGGGCTCACCGCCGTCTCCAACGGCCGGCTGGTGTCGACGTACGACAAGGGCGGCTCGACGTACACCCACTGGCGCGAGAAGAAGCAGATGGCGACCTATCTCGCCACCGCCACCATCGGGAAGTTCGACGTGAAGTCGGGTGTCACGCCCGGCGGGACGCCGATCTACGTGGCCATCGACCCGGTGCTCGCCAACAGCAACAACGTCGACGTGTACGCGGTGACAGCCGAGGCCACCGACTACTGGTCGAAGGTCTTCGGGCCCTACCCCTTCGAGGAGACCGGGGCGATCGTCGACGACATGCCGGCGGCCGGGTTCTCGCTGGAGACGCAGACCAAGCCCGTCTACTCGGCCGTGCGCAACGAGACGACCATCGTGCACGAGCTGGCCCACCAGTGGTTCGGCGACTCCGTGTCGGTGGACCACTGGAAGGACATCTGGCTCAACGAGGGCTTCGCGACCTACTCCCAGTGGCTGTGGGCCGAGTACAAGGGCACCCGCTCGGCGCACGACTCCTTCCTCGCCGGGTACAACACCCGCCCGGCCGAGAGCGCCTTCTGGCAGACCGTGGTCGGCGACCCGCAGCGCGACACGATGTTCGCCTCGGCCGTCTACCAGCGTGGCGCGATGACCCTTCAGGTGCTGCGCGAGCGCATTGGCGACCCCGCCTTCTTCAAGCTCCTGCCGGCCTGGACCAAGCTCCACCGCTACGGCAACGCGAACACGGACGACTTCGTCCGGCTCGCGGAGAAGATCAGCGGCAAGCAGCTCGACGATGTCTTCCAGACCTGGCTCTTCACGACCGGTAAGCCAGTCATATAAGCCTGTCTTCTAAGAGTTCGCGCACGCCCTGCCTTGCTTTGTAAGGCTCACGCTGATTTCCGAGTAAGAATATGGGGGTGATCCAGCAGCTCTTCAACTCCTCCGTCCAGCACGCCCTCGACCTCGTCGGCATCTTCGTCTTCGCGATCTCGGGCGCCCTGCTCGCCGTACGCAAGAACTTCGACGTCTTCGGGATCGCCGTACTCGCCGAGGTCACCGCGCTGGGCGGCGGGCTGCTGCGGGATGTCGTCATCGGGGCCGTGCCGCCGGCCGCCTTCACGGATCTCGGGTACTTCCTGACCCCGCTGCTCGCCGCACTGCTCGTCTTCTTCCTCCATCCGGAGGTGGAGCGCATCCAGGTGGGCGTCAACGTGTTCGACGCGGCGGGGCTCGGGCTGTTCTGCGTCACGGGCACGGTGAAGGCGTACGACTACGGTCTGGGCCTCACCGCCTCCGCCGCCCTCGGTCTCGCGACCGCCGTGGGCGGCGGAGTGCTGCGTGACGTCCTCGCCAACGAGGTTCCCTCGCTGCTGCGTTGGGACCGGGACCTGTACGCGGTCCCGGCGATCGTCGGCTCCGCGCTGACCGTCCTGTGCATCCGTTACGACGCGCTCACCTCGCTCACCAGCGGGCTGGCGGTCGTCACGGCTTTCGTACTGCGGCTGCTCGCGATGCGGTTCCACTGGCGAGCGCCGCGCGCGTGGAACCGGCGGTCGACGGCTCGTGAGGACGAGGGGTCCGTCCGGAGGGCGTAGAGCCGGTCGTGTCCGACGTGTTGCCGGTCGCCTTCCGGCCGCCCGCGTCGAACTGCTGGGTGAGCCAGCGGAACACCGTGGTGATCTGGGGCCGCCACAGCGCCATGTTGTGGCCGCCCGCGCTGCGCGGCAGGTACACGACGTCCACGGCCGTCGGTGACTTCGCCACCCGCTGCAGGGCCATGCCGGCCTCGTAGCCGTCGCCGGACTCGCCGGAGACGTAGAGCGCGATCGCGGGCGCGACACGGTCGTGCCTGAGGATCAGATACGGGTTGTTCGCGGCCCGCAACTGCGGGGTCTGCGCGGCCAGGGAGAGGGGCTCGCCGATCGGGTCGTTGTAGCCGGACATCGACACCGCGGCCCGGTAGCGGTCGGGGTGCGCGACCGCGAGCTTCGCCGCGCAGTGCGCCCCGGCCGAGTACCCGGCCACCGCCCAGCCGCCCGGCCCGCTCTCGGCGCGGAAGTTGTCCGTGACCATTTTCGGTACGTCGACACTGAGCCAGGTGTCCGCGTTGACCCGGCCCGGGATGTTGGCGCAGCCGGTGTCCGCGTCGGCGATGAGAGTCGTCCGCGGCGAGACGAGGATGAAGGGCGTGACCTGGCCGCTCTTCATCAGCGGCAGCAGTTGCTGGGGCGCGTGCAGCGAGCCGAACCAGGACTTCGCCGAGCCCGGGTAGCCCGGCAGCAGCTCGACGACCGGGAATTTGCGGTGCCGGTAGGCGGCCTCGTGGTACTGCGGCGGCAGCCAGACGTAGACCTCGGCGTCGACGCCCGAGACCTGGCCCTTGAGGTCGGTGACCTCGACGCCGCCGGCCGCGTGCATGCCAGGACCGTTGGCCTCGCGGAACGTCTGCTTCACCTTCGGTAGTTCGCGCAGCGAGATCCCGCCGGTGCCGTCGGCGCCGAGGTCGGCGGCGGCCTGGACGTGGTCGCCCGTGCCGAGGAGGTCACCCCAGTTGTCGTACAGGTTGTTGGAGTTGTTCACCAGCAGAAAGACCAGGGTGACCGCCGTGGCCTGGGCGAACAGCACCATCAGCAGCCGGGCGGCACCGCGTACGAGCGCGGGCCCGCGCACCCGGGACCAGAGGGCGAGGGGCAGCAGTACGGCGACGGCGGCGAGGGCGATCGTCGTGACGAGGAACGGCGTACCGGTGAGGCTCATGTCTGGGAGGAGGGCGATCCGGCCGGTCGGGTCACGGCAGCGGGCAAAGCCTTACCCAAGACATTCCGGACACTTACCAAGTGTGTTCAGTGGTGCGCGCGACGGAAAAGCTACCGCTTAGTATCTGTCTGCTGTACCGTTCACGCATGCCAGAAGCAGCTTCCGCCCAGGCCGCGCGGGCCACCATCGGCGACAGTGAGTTCGACCGCGACACCGCCGTCACCCGGCGCGAGACCGGCGTCTACGACATCGACCTCTCCGCCGGCTGGACCATCACCGACGCCGTCAACGGCGGCTATCTGCTGGCCGTGCTGGGCCGCGCCCTCGCGGACGCCCTCCCGCACGCCGACCCCTTCAGCATCTCGGCGCACTATCTGACCGCGTCCCGCCCCGGTCCGGCCGTCGTCCGCACGGACGTGATCCGCACCGGCCGCAGACTGTCGACCGGCCAGGCCTCGCTCTTCCAGTACGACGAGGAGGGTCAGGAGGTCGAGCGGATCCGTGTCCTCGCCTCCTACGGCGACCTGGACGCCCTTCCCGACGACGTCCGGACGACCGCCGAGCCGCCCGCGATACCGCCCATGGACCAGTGCTTCGGCCCACAGGACGCGCCCGACCGTACCGCCGGCCGCTCCGCCATCGCCGACCGGCTGTTCCTCAAGCTCGACCCGTCCACCCTCGGCTGGGCGCTCGGCGCGCCCTCCGGCAAGGGTGAGATGCGGTCCTGGTTCGGGCTCGCCGACGGCCGTGACGCCGACCCGCTCTCGCTGCTCCTCGCCGTCGACGCGCTGCCGCCGACCGCGTTCGAGATCGGCCTGTCCGGCTGGGTCCCGACGGTCGAACTGACCGTCCATGTGCGCTGCCGCCCGGCACCGGGCCCGCTGCGGGTCTCGATAACGACCCGGAACCTGGCCGGCGGCTTCCTGGAGGAGGACGCGGAGGTCTGGGACAGCACGGACCGACTCGTCGCCCAGTCACGACAGTTGGCGAGTGTGCGGCTCGGGTGAGGTGTGGTTGCCCGGGTGAGGCGTGCGGGCGGATGACGGGCGCCTGGTTGTCGGCGCCGGTTGGGTGGCGCTGGTTGGGTCGCGTCGGTCGGGCAGCCCGGTCGGGCAGCCCGGTCGGGTGGCGCGGGCTGGTGGCCCGGTGTGGTGGCCTGGTCCGGCGCCACCGGGCCCGTGGCCCCGGTTCGGTGGCGCCGGCCGGTTGTCGTCTGGGGCCCGTGACGGCGTAGGCCGTGGTGCCGGTGATCGTGAGGGCCAGGGCCGTCCAGTGGATGGTCGGCGTCGGTTGGGTCGCGCCGGTTGGGCGGCCCGGTCGGGCGGTGTGGTGCGGTAGGCCCGGTCAGGTGGCCCCGGTTCGGTGGCGTCGGCCGGTTATCGTCTCGGGCCGGCGACCGCGTAGGCCGTGGTGCCGGTGACCGTGAGGACCAGGGCCGTCCAGGTGCCCGCCGCCGTGTCGGGGGGCAGCAGCATCCAGGTCGCCACCCGCAGCGGCGTACTCGTCGGGGGCGGGGCGACGAACGTGAACGAGAGCCAGGCGAACGGCAGCGTCCAGGCGTACTGGCCGCCCGAGAGCGCCGCACCCAGGGCGGCCAGTCCCATCAGGCCCGCGCTGTCCCGGACGACGAACGCGGTGGTGGCCATCTCCCCGACCACCGTCTGCACGGCCAGCAGCACCGCGGCGACGACCGTACCGGCGAGCAGCACATGCGCCGCTCTGCGGGGCACCCAGCGGATCGCGGCCGTCCGGTCCAGTGCGAGATCCTGGCCGCCGAGCCCGATCGAGGCCGCCATCGCCCCTGCGGCGAGGACGAGCACGGCCGGCCGGGGATCACCGGGCCCCTCGCCCCCGTCCCGGGCCAGGGCCCACACCGCCACCGCGCTGATCAGCACGGCGGTTAGCGACGCGGGCACGTGGCGCGAACGCGCGTACAGCGTCAGCCATCTGACCGGCATCCGTCCCACGGGCACCCCTTTCGTCGGTACCCGTCCCACCGGCACCCCTCCCACCGGCATCCGTCCCACGGGCAACCCCCTTCGCTGGCATCCCTCCCACCGGCCCTCGTCCCGCAGGCGCCCCTTTCGCCTGCCCCCGTCCCACTGGCCCTCGTCCCACGGGCAACTCCCTTCGCCTGCCCCCGTCCCACGGGCCCCCGTCCCACAGCACCCCCTTCGCCGTTACCCCTCCCACCGGCCCCCGCCCCGCAGACACTCCTCCCACCGGCACCCCTCCCACCGGCCCCCATTTCACCCGCACCCATCTCACTGAGCCGCACCGCCCGACAACACCTCGAACGCGTCGGCCTCGCAGGAGAGTGCGGCGGCGCGCGTCGCGTTGATCCGGGCGAGTTGCTCGGCCCGTGGCAGGGCCATGAGTTTCTTCCACACCGGGCGGCTCTCGGCGAGCGGGTCGCTCGACATGTAGGAGGCGCCGTCGAGGCGCTTGAGGTTCCCGAGGACCCAGCCCGCAGTGATGGTCTGCGCGAACACATCTCCCCCTGTGCCGCTCCAGCCGACGGGGGAGCACCCCGGCACGATGCCCTTGGCGATCAGGGCCCGGGTCAGTTCCTCGCCCTTCGCGGAGGTGACGATGTCGTTGTCGAAGTCGAGGAGCACGGTCGTACGGGACCACTTCGGCGTGGAGCCGTCCGGCAGTACGGCGGTGTTCTCCCGGACCGAGACCGGCGCCTCACCGCCCAGGGCGCCGTGCAGCAGGCGCAGCGCCTCCTTGCCGGGGCCCGCCAGGTCGGCGAGCCGGTCCTGGTGGGCCGTCGTCACGCACACCGGGCCGTCGCACACCTGCTTCGCGGCGTCCGCGTCGACCACGTATATCCGGCTCGGGTCGGACGGGAGGACGAGCACGGCGACCGCCCCGCCCGTCAGGAGGGGTGTCAGGGCGGTCAGCCGGGCGCGCGGGGTCGCGGCGACGAGCAGCGCGAAGCCGGTCGCGGCCATGCCGAGCAGCCAGACCGTCTGCCCGACGTGCACGGCGGCGGAGAGGGTGACGAGGACGTCGCGTACGTCCTCCACCACCGGCGACAGCAGCGAGACCGGTTCAGGCTCCGTGAGCGTGATCCCCGTCTCCGTGACCCGCTCCGCCCGGCCGAACGACATGTACATGAGGGCTGTGAACGTGAAGGCGCCGACCGCCAGCGCGGGCGGGGTGAGCGCGGACGGCAGCGCCCGCGCGGCCCCCATGCCCAGCACCGCCCCGGCGACCAGGGAGAGCGCCCCCACCAGCGAGATCGGCAGCCAGCCGAGGTGTGTGTAGTCGGTGTGGGCGAGCACCTGGACCCCGCCCACGAGGACGAGGAGCGCGAAGGCCGACGCCAGCGTGAGCGCCGTCGTGCCCGCCAGGACGGCCGCGCGGTGCCGGGCGGGCCGCGGGGTGCTGGTCAGCAGCTCGGACATCCTTGAGCGGTGGTCGCGCAGGCCCTGAAGTGCCCCGAGCCCGACGGCGATCGGCCACAGGTAGAACAGCAGGGAGCGGGTCCACATGGCCAGGGACGTCCACTGCGCCGTCCACGCCGTGGTGCCCCGCCACCAGGCGCCGTTCAGCAGATAAAGGAACGCCAGCGCGGTCGTCAGGACCACGAGACCGGCCCAGGGAGCGACGGAACGCCTCAACTCGATACGCAGCACCCGGGTGTTCACCAACTCCCCCTTCCCTGCTCGGGGTTGAGGAGCAGCGCCGAATAGCCGCGCTCCAGGGGGCTGTCGCCCGCGTGCTCCGGGCCGCCCATCGAGGCCAGCTCGTCCGGCGGGCCCTGGAAGACCAGCCGCCCCTCGGCGAAGACCACCACGTCGGTGCAGGCGGCGGCGACGTCCTCGACGAGGTGGGTCGAGACGAGCACGCAGGTGTCCGTGCCCAACTCCTGGAGCAGCTCGCGGAAACGCAGCCGCTGCGCCGGGTCCAGGCCGACCGTCGGCTCGTCGAGGAGCAGGATCGTCGGGTCGTTGACGATGGCCTGGGCGATACCGACCCGCCGGACCATGCCGCCCGACAGCGCCTTCATCCGCTCGTCGGCGCGGTCCGCGAGCCCCACCCGCTCCACGGCCCGCTGCACCGCCGCCGGGATCTCCGCCTTCGGGACCTCCTTCAGCCACGCCATGTACTCGACGAACTCGCGCACGGTGAAGCGCTTGTAGTAGCCGAACTCCTGCGGCAGATAGCCGATCCGGCGGCGCAGCGCACGGTGCTCACCCATGCCGGCCACACCGCCCACGGACTCGCCGAGCAGCTCCAGGGCGCCCTCGGTGGGGCGCAGCACGGTGGCCAGCGTCCGGATGAGGGTGGTCTTGCCCGCCCCGTTTGGGCCGAGGAGGCCATGGACACCGGTGCCCAGCGAGAGATCGAGGCCGTCGACGGCCATCCGTTTCCTGCCGACCCTGACCTTCAGCCCGGTGGCCAGGATCTCCCAGGCGTAGGCGGTCGGCGCGATGTCGGCCGCGCTCACGGCGGAGGTCATGGGCGGTCCAGCCTTCCTCTTGTTCGTTGTTCTGGTCGTTTTGTTCGTTTTATTCGTTGTTCTGGTCATCGATGGGCTCCCAGCGCGGAGTACGCGCCTCTGCGGGCGATCACGACACCGATGCCGAGTACGAGAAGCAGCCCCCACGCGGGCAGACCGTCCGCCCGCAGAGCGAACGCCGTACGGCCGGCGGCCAGGGTCGGCGCCACGACCACGGCGGCCCATACGGCGGCCAGCGCGACGGCGGCACGGGTGACACCGACGATCCCGCCGAGCGCCAGCGTCGTCGCCGTGAAGGCCAGACAGGGCAGCAGCCACTGGGCCACCATCACCCCGGTCGCCCAACCGCCCACCAGCAGCGCGGGGACGACCACGCCGAGCACGGACGCGGTGCGCCGCAGCACCAGTTGGAGCCCGGCCCTGGGCACGGAGGCCGTGAGTTCGTACGCCGGGTCCAACCCGCGCGACCAGGACGCGGCGACGCCGAGCACGGGCAGGACGGGTGCGAACAGCAGCACCAGCGAGACGTCACCGGAGTCGGAACCCGAGCCGATGCCGACGAGGTCGAGCAGCAGGGCCAGCAGCGTCACGGCCACGACCATGGCCAGCCACGGCACCATCGTGGGCGTCATCCACCGCGACAGCCGCGCCGACCAGCGCCGTCCGCGCGGCATCGGGGCGGTGGCCGCCAACTGCGGTTCGAGGCCGGACCACACGGTGTCGACCAGCGACGCCACGGCGGGCACCCCGGAACCGACGGCGGCGGACAGCCGGTCCCGGCACCCCCGGCACACCTCCAAGTGGGCCTCCACGGCCCACACTTCGTCGGCGGCGAGATCCGTGCCGCCGCGCGCGTACCCCTCAATGATCCGCGCCGACGCGTGTTCCACACGTTCCACACGTTCCCCACTCATGCCAGCGCCCTCCGCATCGCGATCCGGGCCCGGCGGGCACGGGTCTTGACCGTGCCCTCGGGCAGCCCGAGCAGGACCGCGGTCTCCCGGACGGACAGCCCGTCGAGCACCATGGCCTGCAGTACCTGTCTCAACTCCGGTGCGAGGCACCGCAACGCGTCCCCCACATCACCGCCGACGGTCTCCGCGAGCGCCAACTCCTCGGCGGCGGGTGCCACTTCGGGTACGGCGGCGGCAGGCGGCGGCTCCGCGTGATGCGCCCGGCGCCGGAACGCGTCGACCAGCCGCCGCGCCGCGATCGTCCACAGCCACCCGACGGCCGTCCCGCCGACCGCGGCTCCCGCGAACGCACCCGCCGCGCGCCACACCGCCAAGTAGGTCTCCTGCATGACCTCGGCGACGATCTGCTCGTCCGCACACCGACGGCGCAACCGCACGGCCAGCCACGGCGACGTACGCCGGTACAACTCCTCGAACGCGCCCCGGTCGCCCTTGGCCACCAGCCGCACGAGACGCTCCTCGTCCACCTGATGCAGGGCCGCTGCACTGACTGATCTCACACCGGCTAGACGCCCGAGCGGGCCCACGGGTTTTCCCTTGGACGTGACCCCCGCCACATGGATGAGCCCTCTCTCATGCTTCTGTCACGGCCCTGTACCAGCGGGTAGTTCGATCTTCGGAGGGAAATCCCAGGTCAGGGGCATCCCTATAGGGGCGCTTTGCCTTACGCACAGGCGGGGAACAGTGCGGGCCCAAGGAAGCACTAGGTGCCGTTGATTCGATGCCCGCCTCGAAACTCCCTCATCTTTCCTGGAGTTGTTTCTCATGAAGCGTGTGCGTCTCGTCCCCGCCGTGGCCCTGCTGGCGCTGTCCCCGCTGGTCCTCACCGCCTGCGGTTCGGGTGACTCGTCGACCTCGACCAGCGGCAACTCCGGCACGTCCAGCCAGAGTTGCCAGGCCCCGTCCGGCGCCCCCTCGGGCGCCCCCAGCGGTGCCCCGTCAGGCGCCCCGACCGATGGCGCGTCAGGAGCCCCATCGGGCGCACCGACCGGCGCGGCCCCGTCCGGCGCCCCGTCCGGCGCCCCCACGGGCATGCCGTCGGGCGGCCCCGGCGGCGGCGGAGGCCAGGGCGGCGGCGGTGGCTGCGGCGGCCCCGGTGGCGCCCAGGGCGGCGGCCAGGGCCAGCAGGCACAGCAACAGGGCTGACAGCGACGGGGCCAGGGGCCTCGTACGGGTAACGGGTACGACATGGGCGGCGCGCTCGACGAATGGGCGCGCCGCCCCCGCCTTTTAGGGGCGCGGGGCTGTATCGATGTGCGGCTCCGCCGCGTGGGCGCGACCAGCCACAGACGGCCCGCAGTCGAAGTACCACCCTCCGCTCCGAACAGTTCACCCCAGCCAGTGCCGTCGCCCGATGGCAATCAACCGCATCCGGCGGGTCGCCACGTGGGCCACCTGGTCGCGTTCCGCTGCCGGGGCGTCCAGGGTCTCCAGGAACTGCGACGCCGTCACCAGCATCTGGTCGACGTACAGGCCCGCCAGCATCAGCAGGTCCTCCTCCGTCCAGCCCGCCGACTCGGGCTGTTCCGCGAGCGCGTCCCGTACCTCCTCGGCGAAGCGGGCCAGTTGGTCGCGGATGGCCTCGCGGACCGGCTGGACCCCGCCGTGCCGCTCGCGCGCGATGAAGCGGACGTGGGCGGGCTGCGTCCGGACATGACCGGCGATCAGGTCGACCGCGCGGACTATGCGGTCCTCGCTGTCGCCCGACCCGGACACCGTCGTGGCGATCATCGGGTGCAGGCTGCCGAGCGCCTCCTCGACGAGGGCGACGCCCAGGTCGGCCGTGGAGCGGAAGTGGCGGTAGAAGGCGGTCGGGGCGACTCCGACGGCACGGGTGACCTCGCGCAGGCCGAGGCTGCTCAGGCTCTGGTCCTCCAACAGGGCGAGCGCCGCGTCCAGGAGCGCCTGGCGGGTCTTCTGCTTCTGGGCCTGTCGGATGCCGAGAGTGTGACTCATGCCATGCAGTTAACAACTGTTCTCTGTAATTGAAAAGCCGGGCGGCGCGCTAGACTCAAGAGTCAGTGAACAAGTGTAACTACAAGCGTTCACTGAACTGTAACGAACGAAAGGGATCCCCTCCCATGTTCTTCCTCGTGGCCGTTCTTCTGCTGCTGGGCATGATGCTGGGCACCGTCGCCCACGTCCCGGTCTCGTTCACCGTCCTGGCCGCCGCCGGCATCGCCGTCTGGCTCGGCATCTTCGCGCTCCGTGAGCGCCTCGCCCGTCGGAGCTGATCACCATGCAACTCACCGCATCGGCCACCGGCCGTACCGAGCGCACCGGCCCCCGCGACGCCGACGGCATGGCCGTCGCGTCCTTCGTCCTCGGACTGCTGGGCCTGCTGGTCCTCAACATCTTCCTCGGCCCCGTCGCCATCGTCCTGGCCGTCGTCGCCCTCTGGCGCGGTACGAAGCGGCGCGGCCGGGCCCTCCTCGGCCTCGGTCTCGGCATCGCCGACCTGGTCGTGCTCGTCACCCTCATGCAGCTCGACCACACCGTCTCGTGGAGCTTCTGACCGGGGTCCACCCGTTTCGCCGTCGTCACGGCGCCGTAGAATCACGACACCATGGCATACCTCGACCACGCCGCGACCACCCCGATGCTTCCGGAGGCGGTCGAGGCAATGACCGCGACGCTGGGCGTCACCGGTAACGCCTCCGCACTCCACGCGGCCGGCCGCAGAGCCAGGCGTACGGTCGAGGAGGCCCGCGAGACGCTCGCCGAGTCGCTCGGCGCCCGGCCCAGCGAGGTCGTGTTCACCTCCGGCGGCACCGAGGCCGACAACCTCGCCGTCAAGGGCCTGTACTGGGCCCGCCGCGACGCCGACCCGGCCCGTACCCGTGTCCTCGCCAGCCCCGTCGAGCACCACGCCGTCCTCGACGCCGTCCACTGGCTCGGCGAGCACGAGGGCGCCGACGTCGAGTACCTCCCGGTCGACGCGTACGGCCGCGTCCACCCCGACGCCCTGCGCGAGGCCCTCGCCCGCAACCCCGACGACGTCGCCCTGGCCACGGTCATGTGGGCCAACAACGAGATCGGCACGGTCATGCCGATCCGTGAACTCGCCGACGTGGCAGCCGAGTTCGGCGTCCCGCTGCACGCCGACGCCGTGCAGGCCTTCGGTCAGGTGCCCGTCTCCTTCGCCGACTCCGGGCTCGCCGCGATGACCGTCTCCGGCCACAAGGTCGGCGGCCCGTACGGCATCGGCGCGCTGCTGCTCGGCCGTGAGTACAGCCCCGTACCCGTGCTGCACGGCGGCGGTCAGGAGCGGCACGTGCGGTCCGGGACCCTCGATGTGCCCGCCGTCGCCTCCTTCGCGGTCGCCGGGCGGATCGCCGCCGAGCAGCAGGAGTGGTTCGCGCACGAGATCGGTGCCCTGCGTGACTCCCTGGTCGAGGAGGTGCGCCGGGTGGTGCCGGACGCCATCCTGGGCGGCGATCCGGTGGACCGGCTGCCCGCCAACGCCCACTTCACCTTTCCCGGCTGTGAGGGCGACTCGCTGCTGCTGCTCCTGGACGCGCAGGGCATCGAGTGCTCCACCGGCTCCGCCTGCACGGCCGGGGTGGCGCAGCCCAGCCATGTCCTGCTGGCCACGGGTACGGCTCCCGACCTGGCTCGGGGGACGCTTCGGTTTTCCTTTGGCCATACCTCCACGCAGGCGGACGTGGAGGCGGTGGCCAAGGCGATCGGGCCTGTGGTGGAGCGGGCTCGGGCTGCGGGTCTTAGCTGAGGGCTCCGCCGGGGGTGCGGTGCCGTGATGGGTTGTTGGTTGGGTGCTGCGCCGTTGTGGCTTGTCGCGCAGTTCCCCGCGCCCCTTTAGGGCGCCTCGCTGAGCGGTGTGTTCATGTGCGGCTTTGGCATTGGGTCCACCAGGGCCGTTGCGGGGGCCAGTTGGCTTGCTGCCGCCTCGCTGGTGCCCGGCCAGATTGCCGGGCAGTGGGTGTTCTTCGCCGGGGGTGTCAGGGTCGTCAGGTAGGTGTCCACCGCGTCCCGCATGCAGGGGCTGCGCCAGTACGTGATGTGGCCGACGCCGTCGTACGTCAGCAGCCGGGCCTCGCGGCCGATCTGGCGGGTCGCGTTCGCCGCCCAGGCGTGTGGAGTGGCCACGTCGTAGCGGCTGTTGGTCAGGAGGATCGGCGGGGTGCCGTTCACCCGGAGTGGGTGCTGCGGGTTGGCCACCCGGTCCGTCCAGTTCTGGCAGCTCGTCATGTACGACCAGCCCAGCGAGGCGACCCGGGTGAGCGGCGCGATCCGGGCCAGCTCCGTCTGGAACCGGTCCATCGTCGCGTACGAGGGGACGTCCAGGTCGAAGTCCTGGCACAGGACCGGGTCGTACGTGAACGCCACCGGGTCGGCCGCCGCGGCCGTGGCCGTCGTCGTTCCGGTCGCCGTCGGCGGTTCGGGCACCACGCTCAGGTACGACAGGATCAGCGCGAACGTGGACCAGTTGTCCGGCTCGTACATGTAGCTGTAGGCGATGCCGCGCAGCGTCGAGGCGGGGAAGGGCCGGTTGGAGAGGGTGTAGACGAGGCGGCCCTCCTCGGCCGCCGCGTAGTACGTCCGGAAGAGGGCGCGGACGTCCTTGCCGTACAGCAGGCAGCTCGGCGTGCGCTCGCACCAGTCGGCGAACAGGCCGAACGAGGCCTCCAGGGTCTCGGTGCGGGTCTTGAGGATGTCCCACGCGCCCAGGCTGTGGTCCATGTTCGAGTCCAGCACCATCGCGCGGACCCTGTGCGGGAACAGTTCGGCGTACTGCTGGCCGATCAGCGTGCCGTACGAGCCGCCCCAGTAGCTGATCCGCCGCTCACCGAGAGCCGCGCGGATCGCGTCCATGTCCCGGGCGACGCTCCCCGTGTCCATGTGGTCGGCGAGCGGTCCCGACACCTCGCGGCAGCTGTCGGCGAGGGCGCGGTTGGCCTGGCGGAGGGTCTGGAACGAGGCCTCGTCGGTCGGGTTCAGCGCGTCCTGCCGGGCGTCCGCCTTCTCCCCGTCGCAGTGCATCTCCGCGCTGCCGCCGATGCCCCGCGGGTCGAAGCCCACGAAGTCGAAACGGGCGGCCAGTTCGGGGGAGAAGGAGAACGGCGCGCCCAGGGCGAGGTCCACCCCTGGCTGGCCGGGGCCGCCCGGGTTGAGCAGCAGCGAGCCGATCCGCCGGCCGGGGTCGGTGGCCCGGTGCCGGGCGAGGGCCAGGTCGACGGTCGTGCCGTCCGGGCGCTGCCAGTTCACCGGGACCGTGAGGGTCCCGCACTCGAACTCGCCCTCGCCGTACGGGGATTCGCAGGGCTGCCAGGCTATGGAGGCGGCCGGAGAGGTGGTCGGGGCCGGGGTGGCCGCGGTGGCCGTGCCGGTCAGTAACTGGCCGAGGAGCGCGGAGGCCGCCACGGCGACGGCCGCGAGCCTGCGTCCGGATGTGGCTCTGGGTGTGGGTGTGGGGGCTGACATGGATCACAGCATGAACCCAACTGCCCCACAGCCCAAGGAAACTGACGGATCATCAGTAATTCGTCGAGCGGCCGGGTCGAGCGGTCAGGGTGAGTGTCGACACTCGGCCTAAATTCGAGAGATCTCTCCCAATATCCGCGCCAACTGTCGACAGTGTCGCGCTGTTGGTCTACCTTCCCAGCAGGTTGCCGCCGGCACTTCCACTGCCGGCGGCAACCGTCCCGGGGGAGGCGGGAAGGTGCTAGCTGTCCATCACCATGAGGGCCGCCATCATGCCTTCGTCCTCGTGCTGAAGGAGGTGGCAGTGGAGCATGTACATGTAGGTGTCGTCGGTGAAGTCCGTGAACTTCATCGCGATCTTGATGGAGCCGCCACCGACCACCTCGTAGGTGTCGAACCAGCCGAGGTCGACGCCGGTGGGTTCCTCGCCGTTGATCTCGATCAGCTGGAACGGCACGTCGTGCAGGTGGAAGGAGTGTTCCAGCTGGGTGGAGTTGGTGATCGTCCAGATCTCCTCGGCGTCGAGCGTGGTCATGATCGTGGCCATCGAGTCCATGGTGGTGCCCGCGGAGCCGTTGATCGTCATCAGCTGGCCGCTCTGCCCGAGGGTGATCGTGCGGGCGGCGAAGTCGGTCGTGTCGTACCGGGTGATCGTGTTGAGGGTGCTCGGCAGGTCGTCCGGGGTGTCCGAGGCGTCCGGCGTGACGGTCAGGAAGTCGTACGTGCCGCTGCCGCCCCGGATCCAGCCCGTGGTGACCACGGTCTGGAGCGTGACCGCCGCTTCGAGGTCGAGGACGAACTCGGCGCGGGCGCCCGCCACCAGCCGGATGGAGGTCACCTCGGTGGCCTCGGTGAGATAGCCCTGGTCGGTGGCGACCTGGGTGAGGGTGCCGCCGTCGCCGCGCTGGATGGTCAGGATGTCGGAGGGGGAGGCGTTCAGGACACGGAAGCGGGTGCGCTTCTTGGTGGCGGTGAAGCCGAGGGTCGTCGCGTCGACGTTGGTGCCGTTGCACAGCACCGGATAGGTGAGGCCGGAGGCGAGATAGCCGGCGATGTTGTACTTGATGTCGCCGCTGGTGTCGACCGCCAGGCACTGCAGGATGAGCGGGATGTCGTCGACGCCGTACTCGCTCGGCAGCGCGGCCGAGGCGTCCGAGTCGTCCTCGACGATGATCATCCCGGCCAGGCCGTGGACGACCTGCTCGGCCGTGGTGCCCAGGGCGTGCGGGTGGTACCAGAGGGTCTTGGCCTCGTCCTTGATCTCGAAGGTGGGCGACCAGGTCTCGCCGTCGGCGAAGGCGTTCTGCGGCCCGCCGTCCATCTTGGGCGGGATGTGGGCGCCGTGGAAGTGGACGCTGGTGTCGGCGCCCAGGCTGTTGGTGATGTTCAGCAGGACCGTGCTGCCGTTGGTCCACTTCATGGTCGGGCCGAGGAGTGGGCCGTTGTAGCCGGCCGTCGTACTGGTGACCCCGCTGATCACCTCCGCCGTGCCGGTCTTCGCGGTCAGGGTGAACGTCGTCGTGCCGTCGGCGGTGGTGCCCTCCAGCAGGTCCGGGATGTTCAGGGCGGTGTCGGCCGCGGAGGCCTTGAAGGTGTTGCCGTCGGTCAGCAGCGCGAAGGTCCCGGTCGCCGCGCCGACGGCCGCGAACCCGACCCCGGCCATGCCGCCGAGGAACTTCCGCCGGTGCAGGCCCTTGCCCGACCGGCTCCTGCTCTCGTGCGAGTGCTCGCCCTTGCCGGCCCGGTCGCGCTTCGCGTGGGCACCCTTGCTCTGCTGTCCCGTCGTGTCGAGGGGATCGTTTGTTTGGGTCATGGCTGCGGAGCTTTGAGCTAAGGGCTGTGTAAAGACTGAGGCGAACTTAGGAGCCCGGCAGGAACCTGTGGAACCTGAAGCCGCTGTTCCGGACCTCAACTCCATGAGAGGTGAGGCGAGTTGGCGTCCCGCAGGTCAGGATCGGGGGACGGGACACTTCGGGCGGCCGACGCTCATCAAATGTTCACGATCTTGAGTGGGCGTGATATGGGTCACGTTGATTCCTGTGCGGAAGTGGCGGAAGCCGTGCTCGCCCGGGCGACGAGCCGCAGATATTTCGCCCAGTCCCACCCCTTGCCCGGGTCCGTGTGGTCCGTCCCCGGCACCTCCACATGCCCGATGATGTGCTCCCGGTCGACGGGTATGCCGTACCGCGCGCAGACCCTCGCCGTCAGCCGCGCCGAGGCGGTGTACATCGCGTCCGTGAAGTCCTCGGGCTTCTCCACGAAACCCTCGTGCTCGATGCCGACGCTGCGCTCGTTGTACTCCCGGTTGCCCGCGTGGAACGCCACGTCCAGCTCGCGGATCATCTGGGTGACGTGCCCGTCCTTGCGGACTATGTAGTGCGCCGCCGCGCCGTGCGCCGGGTTCTGGAAGACCTTCACCGCGCTGTCGAAACTGCCCTGGGTGACATGGATGATCACCCGGTCCACGGTGTAGTCGTCGGGCCGGTCCGCCAGCCGCCAGTTCGCCGAGGAGGCCGCCACCCAGCGCGCCCCCGTGTAGTCGACCTCGCCCTCCTTGCGCGGCTTCGTCACCCCGGGCACCCGCCACCACATGCGCCCCAGCTCGTCCCGCGCGAGCACGCCCGTGGCGACGGCGGCCACCGCCCCGCCGATGAGCAGGGCCCGCCGCCCGATCCGCCGGTCGCCGTCCTTCGGAGCGGCTCTGCGGTGGCCCTCGCTGTGCAACTGGCGGGGCACGTCCTGCGGAAGGCCGCGGCCGGTCTCCCGGCGAGCCTGTGTTTCCTCCATGTGATCGCAACGGATACTCGCGCGCCCCGGTTCCCGGCGCCCCGTACCCTGGAAGGGTTATGACTCACACCTCGCAGCAGCCCCTCCGCGTACTGGCCGCCATGTCCGGCGGCGTGGACTCCGCCGTAGCCGCCGCCCGAGCGGCGGAATCCGGCCATGATGTGACAGGCGTCCATCTCGCCCTGTCCGCGAACCCCCAATCGTTCCGCACGGGCGCGCGTGGCTGTTGCACGATCGAGGACTCCCGCGACGCCCGCCGCGCGGCCGACGTCATCGGCATCCCCTTCTACGTGTGGGACCTCGCCGAGCGCTTCCGCGAGGACGTGGTGGACGACTTCGTCGCCGAGTACGAGGCGGGGCGCACCCCGAACCCGTGTCTGCGCTGCAACGAGAAGATCAAGTTCGCCGCGCTCCTCGACAAGGCCCTCGCCCTCGGCTTCGACGCGGTCTGCACGGGCCACTACGCGCAGGTCGTCACCCTGGCCGACGGCACCCGCGAGCTGCACCGCGCCTCGGACATGGCCAAGGACCAGTCGTACGTCCTCGGCGTCCTCGACGACCGTCAGCTCGCCCACGCGATGTTCCCCCTCGGCGACACCCTCACCACGAAGGACGAGATCCGCGCGGAGGCCGAGCAGCGCGGTCTCGCGGTCGCCAAGAAGCCCGACTCGCACGACATCTGTTTCATCGCCGACGGCGACACCCAGGGCTTTTTGGCCAACCGCCTGGGCAAGGCCGAGGGCGACATCGTCGACGAGTCCGGCGCGGTCGTCGGCTCCCACGAGGGCGCGTACGGCTTCACCATCGGCCAGCGCAAGGGCCTGCGCATCGGCACCCCGGCCGCCGACGGCAAGCCGCGCTACGTCCTCGACATCTCCCCGGTCGACAACACGGTGACGGTCGGCCCGGCCGCCGCCCTCGACGTCGACGCCCTCACCGCGATCCGGCCCCGCTGGTGCGGAGCGGCCCCCACCGGGCCCGGCACCTACACGGCCCAGCTGCGCGCCCACGGCGGCGAGACCGAGGTGACCGCCGCACTCGTCGACGGCACCCTGGAGGTCACGTTCACCGAGCCCGTCCGCGGGGTGGCGCCGGGCCAGGCGATCGTCCTGTACGACGGCACGCGCGTCGTCGGCTCGGCGACGATCGCCACGACGACGCGGGCCACGGCGGGCGTGTCCTGAGCCGACGTACGCCGGTTGACGGCTGCGCTCATCCCCAGTGCAGGGGATGGGACAGCGTCACCCCGTGCGTGGCGAACTCGATGGTCACGCGGTCGCGGTCGGCCGTCGTGAAGCCGTGGTGGAAGCTGCTGCGGTCCGCGCCGAGGTACACGTAGTGCACCCGGCCGGGGTGCAGCAGTGACGCGTTGGCGAAGAGCCCGGCCGTCATGTCCCGCAGCCCGTAGTGCAGGGCCTTGACCCCGGTGGTGAACGGCCCCTGCCAGGCGGCCTGCCCGTCCCGCTCGATGGTCACCTGCCCGCTGACCTGCTGCGGCGGAGTGCCCAGGAAGAGATACGGCGCCACGCCCGCGTCGCACAGCTTCGCGTACGACAGATGCCCCGCGTGCCGCTTGAACCGGCCGATGTCGGTGAGGTCGTTGCCGAAGGTGTACCCGGCGTACTTCGGGGTGCCGTCCGCGTCACCGACGTACACGAGGACGACCTCCGCCTCCTCGGTCACCGCGATCGCGCCCTGCGGCACGCGCAGCGGCTCGCCGGAGACCTTCAGGACCTCGCCCAGCCCCTTGAAGAACCAGTTGGGCTGAGTGGGCGCTCCCGAGTCCGCCTTCACGTTGTGGGTCGCCATGAACCCGCTGACCAGTGCGTCCCCGACCGAGTCGGGCAGCAGCGGTGGCCGGAACCGTACGTCCGCCACGGCCGCGGTCACCGGCTCGCGCCCCTCGGTCAGCGCGGCGAGCAGGGTCGGGATGTCACCGTCGGCCGCCAGAACCGCGGCACGCGGATCGGCACCGGCGAGCGGGAAGAGGGTGAGGACGGTGTCCTCGGGGCCGCCGTACCCGACGTACCGCTCACCTTCGTACACGCACTCGAACAGAACGGTCATGGATGCTCTCCTCTAGGCGGAACTGATGACATAGGGGACGAGGCAGCGCCCTTGACGAGCGCAGCCCTCAAGGGGCGCGGGACGTGTCGATCTGCGGCTCCGCCGCGTGGGCGCGATCAGCCCCCACCGACCCGCGGCCAACCAACTGCCCCGGGCCGGAGGCAACAGACAGCCACGACCTGTCGTCCGTCCAGGTCAGAGCAGTCCAGTGCGAGGCCCGCCCGGTCAGGCGCAGACCGAATCCCGGCCCCTCGACAGGGCCGATCGTGTTGGTACGCCGATCCACAACCGGCCACGGAGCCACGATCGCGTCGGCCTCCGCGAAGAACCGGTCGGACTGGCCGCCCTCAACGGCAACCGCATCCGAACTGCGCAGCGCCAGCGTCCTGCTCGCGTTGATCAGCGGCCCGGTCTCGGCGACCTGGACGCCGATCTGGAAGCCCAGGCCCTCGGCACGGGCGTACTCGACCAGCCGGGCCGAGGCGAGCAGCCCGCCGTTCTTGGACACCCGGACGTTCACCGCGTCGCACGCGTCGGCGGCCACCGCGGCCCGCGCGTCCGCCGCCGTGCACACCGACTCGTCGAGCAGGACGCGGACGCCCGTCGCCCGGCGCAGGGCGCGGAGATCGGCCCAGGAACGGCGGGGGAGCGGCTCCTCGACGAGGTCCACGCCGGCCTCGCGCAGCCGGTGCGCGTACGGCACGGCTGTCTCCGGCCGCCAGCTCATGTTGGCGTCCACCATCACCGGCACGTCCGCGCCGAGCCGGTGCCGGATCGCGCCCACCGTGCGGATGTCCCGCTCGATGTCGTCGGACGCCTTCACCTTCACGAAGTGGAAGGGCCCGCGCGTGTCCAGGAACTCCTCGACGCCGATGCTCAGATCCAGCACCTGGGAGACGGGGACGGAGGTGAGTTCGGGGGTTCCGGGGGACCACAACTCGCCTACGGGGATGGCCAACTGACGGCACAGCAGATCCAGTACGGCCGTCTCCAGCAGGCACACCAGGTTCGTGCCGGGGGCTGTCCCCAGGGTGTGGGCGAAGAGTTCCGGGAACGTCGACTCGAAGCCGTCGGCGCGGAGTTGGTCCGCGAGGTCCGCCGGGGGCGTGGTGCGCAGACGGCCGAACAGCGCGTGCAGCGGGACGCGTCGGAGGGCCTCCGTCACGCTGTCGGTCGTCTCGCCGGTGACGTACGAGCGGGGCGCGCACTCCCCGATGCCCGTCAGGTCGTCGACGGTCAGGCGCAGGACCAGGCTGTCGCTGGTGCGGCGGCGGGCCGCCGGGTGGTCGAAGCCGATGCGCATCGGCAGCGCCACCCGGTACAGCCGCGCCTCAGACGCCACGGTCCAGCCCTTGGAGCAGGGTGTGCGTGGACGTCCAGTCGACCAGGCTGCGGCTGACGTCCGTGTAGAAGAGGTAATGCCGGTCGGTGGGGAACTGGACGACCAGACCGCCGTCGGAGAACAGCCCCTGGAAGACCTCACGGGTCGCGTCGAGATCGACGATGGGGTCCGTCAGCCCGGACACGAACGCGGCCGGGACGTCCGGGAGTTGGGGGCGGGATGCATCCAAGTAAAGGGATTCGAGGGCCAGTAGGACCGCTCGTGAGCGGCGGGTGAGGGTGCGGGCGGCCAGGTCGTCGTTGTCGATGAACCCGCGGTAGCGGGGGTCGTCGGTGAAGTCCGCCGACTTCAGGCCCGCGTCCCACGGTTCCGTGCTCGTCTCGGCGGCCAGCGCCGCCCGCTCCTCCTCGCCGAGCACCGCGTGCAGCCGGCCCAGCCAGGTCGAGCAGAAGACCGTGGCGTCGTAGCGGACGGTGAAGTCGGGGTGGTGGAGGAGGGCGGCCAGGAAGGAGCCGCCGAGGCAGTGCCCGAACAGGGTCAACGGGACGTCGTCGCCGATCAGTTCACGGGTGTGCGTGATCGCGGCGACGTAATCGGCGACGATCGTCTCGACGTCCGGCACGTCCTGGCGTTCGCCGCCGCTGATGCCGCTGCCGCGCCGGTCCAGTACGAAGAAGGCGATGTCGTTGTCGGCGAACTGCGGCCCCACCTCCCACAGCCAGCCCGCGTGGGACTGCAACCCGTGGAAGTAGAAGACGGCGCCCTTGGTCTCCCCGTGCGGACGCCAGAGGTGCAGCGCGAGGTCGATGCCGTCGACGGAGAGCGTGATGATCTCGCGGCGTACGTTCTGCGGCGGCCTCTTCGTCTCGATCACCGGGGTACTCCCGCCCCGCCGACCAGGTCGGCGACGAAATCGGTGTCCTTCTGGAAGGGGCTGTACTTGTACTGGGTGGCGTTGCCGAGCTGGCGCCGTGACTCGGTGTAGGCGGCGATGGTGTCGCGGCCGACGGTGCGGAACTCCAGGGCGCCGAGGCGTCCGCTGGTGCGCTTGCTCGCGTACTCGATGTTGATGGTGGCGAGCGCACGGTCCACCGCGTCGGACAGCCGGTGGTCCAACTCGGCGCCGGGGCACGGGACTTCACCGACCACGACATAGTGCGGGGGCTCGGCCCAGCGGGGCCCGCAGAGATAGAGGCCGCCTGCGAGGCCGTACGCGGTCAGCGCCTGTTCGATCGCCTCGGTGACCTGGACCTCGGTGATCTTCTCGCCGGTGAAGGAGTGGAAGACGCCGTCGCGGTGCACGAAATGGACCCACGGGACGCCGTTCCTGACCGTGTCCACGCGGTAGATGTCGCCGCTCCACAGCCGGTAGAGGCCGTTGCCCTGCGTCATGATCAGGTGGTAGTCGCGGCCCGCCTCGACCTCGTCGAACAGCAGCGTGTCGATGTGCTCGCCCGCGTCCAGCAGCCTGCCCAGTTCCACCTCGGCCGGCACGAACTCGAAGAACGCCTGGCCGACCGCGAGCGGCTGACTGTCCAGGGAGCGGTCGACGGGCAGCGTGGTGACCCCCTCCGTACCGCAGCTCATGAACGGCATCGCACGCGCCCCGGGCAGCACCGCGTCCAGCTTCGACCGGTAGAGCCCGGCGGAGGAGGACAGCCAGCAGCTGTACGCGCCGAGCGAGGGCCACACGTCGGTGAGGGTGAACTCGCCCTGATCCAGGACCGATTGGAGGTGCCGGGCGGCTTCGGGGTCCGGGTCGCCGTACGGCCGGCCCGCCAGGGTGCCGGCGGCCAGGTCGCGGACGAGTTCGGGACCGTGCTCGGCGATCAGGTCCCGCAGCGAGATCAGGGTGCTCGGGTTGATCGCCGACACGAACTCCAGGCGCCGGCCCACGAGATGGCGGATGCGGTGGTACATCCGGCCCGCGTGCGAGGAGGGCGCCTCCAGCCCGAACCAGGGCGCCGCCGCCCAAGGCGGGTTCCAGTCCCGGCTGTTGATGCGCGGATGCCGGTTGCTGATCGCCTGGTACTGCACCCCGTACAGGAAGTCGTCGACGTTCTCGTGGACGGTCTGGGTGTCCAGGGTGGCGTACGGATGGTCGAGGATCGCGGGATGCAGGTCCAGGTAGGTGCCCCACATCGCCTGCATCGCCGGAATCCGGTACGTCAGCAGCCAGTGCAGGGTGTACGGGACCCGCTTGGGCGCGCCGGTCGTCCCGCTCGTCTTCAGCCAGCGCAGGACCGGGCTGCACGACAGGACACCGCCCTTGGTCCGGGTCTCGCGGTCGATCTCAGCCGCGAAGTCGTCGTAGCGCCGGACCGGGAGGACGTCCCGGAAGCTCTTCGCGTCGGACCCGACGGTGTCGTAGCCGCGCTCCTTCCAGTGCAGGGAGTCCCGGCACACCTCGACGATGTCCGCGAGAACCCGCCGCTGGGCCGCCCCCGGGTCCCCGAGGTCGGCCAGCAGCGCCGCCCGGGCCCGCCGGCACTCCTCCTGGAAGGGGACACGACGTCTGTTCCAGTGCTCTTCCCAGTGCTGCGAACCGCCCACGGCTTCCGCATCTCCCTCAGCTTGTTGGCTAGTTAGGACCTGTGATGCCACCGGGATCGCCAGTGGCGGGGATGGGGGGCTGCGCCCCATAGGGGCGCGGGGCTGTATCTATTTGCGGCTCCGCCGCGCGGGCGCGACCAGCCACGACGGCGCCGCAGCAAACCGACAACACCGAGCGGCCCCTCCCGCGGAGCGCTACGCCGCCAGCCCGCGGAAGCGTCCCGCGTGGAAAACCAGAGGCGCCCCCGCCCCCGTCAGCGCCCCCTCGGTGACGGAGGCGACGACCAGTTCGTGGTCGCCCGCCGGATGGATCACGGAGATCTCGCAGTCGAGCCAGCCGAGCACCCCGGCGGGGACGGGATGACCGGCCCGGGTGTACGCCCACTCCCGGCCGGAGAAACGATCCGCCCCGCGCTCGCCGAACAGCCGGCACAACTCCGCGTGCCCCTCGCCGAGAATGCCGACCGCGAACCGCCCGGCCGCCCGGATACCGGGCCAGGTGGTCGACGCGCGGCCCGCGCACAGGGCGACGAGCGGTGGCTCCAGCGACACGGACGTGAACGAGTTGACCGCCATGCCCACCGGGCCGTGCGCCGCCTGCGCGGTGACGAGCACGACGCCGGTGGTGAAGCGGCCGAGAATGTCACGGAACGCGCGCTGATCCAGGGGTGCGGATACCGGCGCGGACTGTTCCAGCATGCGATGTCTTCCCCTCGGTCAGGACCTGGGTGACCTCGAACGGCGCTTGTGGCGCCCGGAGTTGATCCCTCTGGCCCGGTTACCGGTTCCGCCGGGCGATCGCCCAGTCGACCGCCTCCTGCGGACGGTCGGCGGCGCCCGTGATCCGCGGGGCCACCTGCCGGGCCAGCAGCTCCAGACTGCGGTTGGTGTTCTCGTACGAGGTCCAGTCGGCGACGTACACCAGCAGCGAGCCGAAGCCGCCGGTCGCCTCCTGGATACGGCGGACGCCGTCCACGACGTCGTCGACCGAGCCGACCAGCGCGCCGCCCGCCTCCACGCGGGCCTCCAGGGCGGTCGCCCGGGAGGCGCCGGGGGCCAGGACGTCACGGCCGGCCGCTTTGGCGAAGTACTCGAAGAGCCAGCGGTCGTAGCCCTCACGGACCTCGGTGAAGGCCTGCTCGCGGGTCTCGGCGACATGGACGGGCAGGGCGACCCGCCAGTCCTCGCGGCGCAGCGTCTGCCCGTACTCGTCGGCCGCCTCCTCCGCGTGCTTCCACTGCTGGGCCAGGCCCATGTGCTCCGGGGCGCCCGGCGTCAGCAGTGCGAAGGGCAGCGCGAACGAGGTCATGCTGAGCCCGTAGCGGCCGATCAGCCGGGGGCTGGTCACCGAGGTGCCGGAGGTGGCCAGCGCGACCTCGATCGGGCCGGGGCCGAAACGGGGCAACTGGAGCTTGGCGTCGACCAGTTCGTACCAGTCGGTCTTCTGCGTGACCCGCCCCTCGCCGTTGACGAGTTCGAGCAGGGTCGGCAGCGCCTCGTCGAGCCGCTTGCGCTGCTCCTTGCCGTCCAAGCCGAACATCGTCGCGTCGAACGGCACCCCGGGGCCGACGCCCAGGATGTAGCGGCCCCGGGTGAGGTGATGGAGGTGTACGGCGCGGCTGGCCACATGGAAGGGGTGGTGCCCGGAGAGCGGCACCACCCCGTGCGCCAGCCTGATCTGCCGGGTGCGCTGGCTCGCGGCGGCGATCAGGGTCTCCGGGGCGCCGACCAACCCCCAGCCGAGCGTGTGGTGTTCACCGAACCAGGCCTCGTCGAAGTTGAGCCGGTCGGCCAGTTCGACCAGGTCGAGGTTGCGGTGGATCGCCAGATGCGGGTCCTGGCCCGTCTCGTGAACGGGCGACAGGAAAAGACCGATACGGCTGTGCACTGTTTCCTCCAGAGAGGTTCAGGTCAGGGTCGGTTCACTTGGTAGACCGCGTCCTTGAGGGCGCGCGCCCGCTCGTAGTCGGCGTCGAGCAGGGTGTCGTCGGGAGAGGTCAGATAGATCCGCAGCGCGGCCGTCATCAGGTCGTTCGTGGGCCGGATCCGGGACCCCGGCCTGTACTTGACCGCGGTGACGACCGTGCTCGGCAGCGCGTCGATCGCCGCCACCGTCTCCTGGTCCACGGCCGACACGACGCCGTCCAGGGCGGTGGGCGCGTTGTAGGTGTAGGCGGACTGGAGCTTGCGGTACACCCCGTCGCCGTACCGCTCGACGAACTCCGCCGGGCGGATGTACGCCAGCGCGGACAGCCCCGCCTGGTTGTGGCCCAGGCACAGGTCCTGGAAGGCCGGGTTCAGGTTGCCGTTGAGGCGGGTGGCGATCTCCACCAGCACCGGGCCCTCGTCCGTGACGATGACCTCGGCGTGCGTCGGCCCCCAGCGCACGTCGAGCGCCGCGAGGACCTCGGTGACGTACGCGATCAGGGCCGGCACCGGGTCGGCGTCCGGGGCCACCAGGATGTCCCGGTTGTAGATGTTGCGGCCGGTCGGCAGCAGCGTCTTCTCGTACTCCCAGACCCCGCACACATACTGGTGACCGTCGGCGCTGACCGTGTCGACGATGTACTCGGTGCCCTTGAGGTACGACTGGACCAGCGCCTCCGCGTTGGCGTTGCCGAAGATGGTCCGCCCGCTCAGCACGCTCTCGGCGGCGGTACGCGTCTCCCCGGCGTCCTGGCAGATGAACACCGCGTCCGAGCCGGCCGAGTCCAGCGGCTTCACGACCACCGGCCAACGCCCCTGGTCCTCCGCCCACTTGACGATCAGTGAGGCGTCGTCGCTCTTGAACTGGTCGGCGCAGCGCACCCCCGCCCGGCGCAGCGCCTCGATCATCTCGTACTTGTCCCGGCGGGCCACCGAGAGCGCGGTGCCGTTGGACTTCACCCCGAGCGCCTCGCTGAGCCGGTCGGCGGCCCGTACGGCGGACTCCTGGCCCGGCACCACGGCGGCCGGGGCGTGCGCGCGCAGCAGCTCGGCCAGCTCGGCCTCGTCCGTGCTGACGAGGTTCCGCTGGTACGCCGTCAGATCGGGCGCGAGCATCGTCGGGATCAGTTCCGCCGTGGTCTGCGCGTGGATCACCCGGGCGCCGAGGGCGCTGAACGCGGCCGGGTAGAAGTTGCCGGCCGAGTAGCCGTCGACGACCACGGCGACGGTCGCGGCGGCCTCGGAACCGTCAACAGGGCCTGTCGAAAGGGAAGTTGATGCCTGGGAAGCGGGGGTCTCGGAGACGCTCATGACTGTCCTTCGGATGGTTCGGGTATCTCGCGGGCAGTGTCCGCGACAAAGCGTGCCAGCCTGGCGATGCCTTCCCGAATCGCTTCGGGAGCGAGGTTGCTGAAGCCGAGCCGGATCTCGCGGTCCCCGCCGCCTTCGAGGTAGAACATGCTCATCGGCGCCCAACTCACCCCGAAATCACGGGCAGAGCGCTCCATGGCCGTCAGGTCGGCGGTGAACGGCACCTTCAGGGTCAGGAAGAAGCCGCCGCGCGGGGTGTTCCAGGTGACGCCGTGCCCGCCGCCGGCCGGGAACTCCGCCGCCAGCGCGTCCAGCACCGCGTCCAGCCGCTCCAGGTAGACGGCCGCCAACTCCCGTGTCGCGGACCGCAGATCGTAGCCCTGCTCGACCAGGAAACCGCCGATCACGGCCTGCGAGAGGGTGGACGAGCCGACGCTGTACATCGCCTTGGCCTTGGACAGGGTCTGGGCCAGCGTGCGCGTGGTGACGCCGGCGTCGGTGGCCTCGGTGACCTCCTGGTCGGCGACCAGATAGCCGAGCCGGGCACCCGGGAACGCCGACTTCGCGAACGAGCCGAGATACAGCACCCGGCCCCGGGCGTCGAGGGACTTCAGGGTGGGCATCGACTCGCCGTCCCGTGCGAACAGCCCGTAGGGGTTGTCCTCCAGGATCAGGAAGTCCTCCTCGGCGGCGACCTCCAGCAGCCGCTCCCTGGCCGCGAGCGGCAGCACCGTCCCCGACGGGTTGGAGAAGTCCGGTACCAGGTAGAGAGCGGTCGGCCGTTTACCCTCGACGCGCACGGCACGGGCGGCGGCGCGCACCGCCTCCGGGTCGAGCCCCTGGGGGCCCTCCAGGACGCCCCGTACGGGTATGTCCAGCATCCGGGCGGCGCCGAGGATGCCGACGTACGCCGGGGACACCGACAGCAGGACGTCGTCGGGGGAGGCGAACAGACCGCGCAGGGCGACCAGGGCGGCCTCCTGGAAGCCGTGTGTGATCATGATCGCCTCGGGCGGGACGTCGATGCCCTCGTCCTGCTTCAGCATCAGGGCGACCTCGTCCTGGATCAGGCCGTTGACGGGCCCGTACTGGAACAGCAGCCGGGTGATGCGCTGTTCGGGGAGGCCCTTGTCACGCAGATGCTTGATATAGCGGTCGGTGTAGAAGGTGAGATTGGCCAGATCATGGTTTCCGTCGTAGGGCGCTCCCGAGGAGAATGAGAGCGCGTCGGGGAAGCGCAGCGCCGTCTCACTGAGGATGCGCATGGAGTCCATGCCAGGATCGGCAATTCCGGCGTGCAGCGAATCGAGGGTGAAAGAGACCTGGGTCATATCAGTGGGCTCCCTCAACGGCCGGTACTTCGTCGGACACGATCTTTGACACATTCTTTGCCGTGCTCACCGCGGAGATCCAACTCCCCTTGCCCGGCGCCCATTCCTGAATTCGGGTCCGCGCCACCACGCCACCCTTGACATAGGGCTCCTCTTCGAGAATCCGCTGGAGTGTCTCGCGGGATTCCACTTCGTACACCAGAAGCCCGGAGTTCTCGCCGACGAGGGGTCCGCCGAGCAGCAGGACGCCGTTTTCGGCGAGCCGGTAGAGGTTCTCGGCATGCGCCGGATGCAGGCCCTGGCGGCCGGCCCGGTCGACGTTGTACTCGAATTCGACGACAAACTTCGCCACACCCAGCTCCTTGCGGTGAGAATCAGGACTGACGCGCGTAGCGCGAACTCACATGTAGAGGCCGCCGTTGATGTCGATCACGGCTCCCGTGGAGTAGCCGGCGCTCTCGGAACACAGGTGCAGCACACTGCCGACGGCCTCGGCCACCGTGCCGTAGCGCCCCATCGGCAGCCGCCCCAGGACGTCCTTCTTCGACTCCGCGGTACGGCGTTCGAACGCGCCGGCGACCCGGTCGGTGGCGATCGGCCCGTGCGCGACCACGTTCGCGACCACTCCGGTACCGGCCAGTTCGTACGCCAGCTGCTTGGTCATGCCGATCACGGCGGCCTTCGCGCCCACGTACGCGGCGTTGTTGAAGTGGCTGTACGTACGCCCGCCGGCCGAGGCGAAGTTGACGATGCGGCCGTAGCCGTCCTCCGCCATCCGGGGGGCGCAGACCTTGACCGCGATCCAGGTGCTGATCACGTTCTCCAGATGGGTCTGTTCGAAATGGCTCCGGTCGAGATCCGCGTAGCCGATGACCCGGGTGTCGCCGCCGACGCCGTTCACCAGGACCGACGGCGCGTGCCGGGCGACGATCTCCGTCAACTGCCGCTCGGCGGCCGGGATGTCCGTGATGTCACCGACGACCGCCTCGGTCTTCGTCACCTCGGCGAGTTCGTCGGCGAGGCGGGTGACCGTCTCCTCGTTCCTGTCGAAGAGGACGAGGGAGTTCCCTTCCTTCGCGAGGCCTCTGGCCACCTCCGAGAGAATTCCCCCGGCGGCACCGATCAAGAGCGCGGTACGAGCAGTCACTTTGCTTTTCACCCAAACTTTGCTGAAGTCGGCGACCCTGAACGAGCAGGGTCCTGGTGAGGGAAGCCCGGTAGAACGTCACGCCAATCGGCCCGAATGGTCATCGGGCTGCGGGTGGCGATGGTGTGTGCTGATTCGCAAACGAAGTGTGCTGTGTCGCAAGTACGGTTCGCGGTGTCGCTCCGACGTACGCAACAAACTGGCACAGAAGGGTGGCCGCCCCCTCGGCACCTCCCAGAGGCTCACATCTGTCTTCGGTCGTTGTCAACGAGTTTCGGAAATTCTGTTGCCCGCTTGCCGGGACACGCGCAAACCCGACACCCTTGTACTCGGACCGCGCCGACCGGGTACTGTCCATCGGTCGTCCGGGCACTTCGGAAGTATGCTGCACCGCTCGGCCAAGTACTGTGAACAGTCGATGAAATGGCATCGGGAACCGGGTGATCGAACCGGTTCCGGCGTCATCCTCTAGGGGTGCTCTTCGGCCACACCGAAGAGCGGGAAGCGGAACGGGGGCAAGAGTGAACAATCTTCTGGCGGGTGCTTTCTGGCCAAGACGGAGCGGAATTACGCCTCTCTGTTGGAGCGCACCGGATCCGCCGGCCGACCGGGCCGTACGACGGCCGGCGACCCGGCCGAACCCGCCGCGCCGGTAGGTCCCCGGGAGCCCCCCACCCGCTCCCGCCCTGCCGCGCGCCCTCTTTCCGCCCGCACCCGACCCCACCGGACGAACGGATCATGCGACCCGACTCCCCATGGCGGACAGCCGACTTCCGCACGCTGTTCACCGCATCCGCGCTCAGCCAGCTGGGCAGCAACGTCAGTTACGTCGCCGTACCCCTGGTCGCCGTGGCCGCGCTGGACGCCGGGCCCGGCCAGGTCGGCGCCCTCGCCACCCTGAGCACGATCGCCTTCCTGGTCATCGGCCTGCCGGCCGGGGCCTGGGTGGACCGGCTCAGTCACCGCCGGGTGCTGATCGCCGCCGACCTGTGCCGCGCCGCGCTCTACGCGTCGGTGCCGCTGGCCTGGTGGCTGGACGCGCTCACCCTCGGCCAGCTCTACGCGGTCGTCCTGCTCAGCGGCTGTGCGACGGTGTTCTTCGACGTGGGTTCACAGAGCGTGCTGCCCCAACTGGTCGGCAAAGAAGCGCTCGTTCAGGCCAACGCCGACATCAACACGCTGATCGCGGCAGGCAACGTCCTGGGCCGCAGCGCGGGCGGCGGGCTCGTCTCGCTGCTCACCGCACCCGTGGCCGTACTGGTCTCGGCCGGTACCTATCTGGGCTCTGGCCTCGGGCTCGTCGCGATCCGGCGCACCCCGCCGGCCGCCCCGGCGAAGGGCGGCGCGGGCATCCGGCTGCGCGCCCAGATCGCCGAGGGCGTACGGCATGTCTTCGGCAACCGGGAACTGCGGGCGCTGGTGCTCACCGCGGCCCTCGCCAACCTCGGCTCGTCCGTCATCAACACCATGCTGCCGATCTGGTTCGTCCGCGAACTCGACCTGCCCGGCGCCGCGTTGGGCCTGTTCTGGGGAGCCGGCGGGATCGGTCTGCTGATCGGCGCCCGCAGCGCACGGCCCATCGCCGCCCGGCTGGGCTTCGGCCGTACGCTCGGGCTGGCCGGGCTCTGTCTCGCCCCGGCGGGCCTGCTCGTGCCGCTGGTCGACCGGGGCCCGTGGCTGTTTCTCGCGGGTGCGGGATGGTGTTTGGTCATGTTCAAGGTGGGCATGGACAACGTGCTCGGAGTCAGCCTGCGGCAGCGGATGACCCCCGGCTCGCTGCTCGGCCGGATGAACGCGACGTTCCGGTTCCTGTTGACGGGCGCCCTGGCGGTCGGTGCCGCGATCTCCGGTGTGCTCGGCGAACTCGTCGGCGTCCAGGCCACGTTGTGGGTGGGCGGCGTGTTCGTGTCGACGGCCTTCCTGCCGGTCTTCCTCTCTCCGGTCCGGGTCCGCAGGGTCCTGCCCGACCCCGTTCCCGAGCCACCCCTCACTCAGGACGCCCCCGCTTCACCCGCGTGAATTCGCGCGCAGGACGCGTTCCCGTGTTCAGGCGCCGAGCTGCAAAGAGATATCAACCCGCGTTCGTTATTCGCTTGTTTTCTCAACAAAAGGTTGACCCTGCGGGTGACCGCCTGCCAGGATCAACCACGCACCCAGGCACAGACCTTTCGTGCGCCGATATCCCCTGCCCGACCGGGCGATCGAATATCAGGCGCCTCAGATCCCTGACCTAGAGGAGTGCGATGGCAGCCATCGACAGTGGCTACCGGACCGAAGGCATCGCCGATTATTCGGATCCCCGCGAAACCATGCGCGCCCTGCCCCGGTTCACGCAGTATCCGCTCACCCTTTTCACCGGAAAGGCACTGCCCGGACAGAGACCCATATCCTGGTGGACGCCGGGCTTTCATCTTCTGACGGTATATCTCTCCATGGCCCTCGGTGTCGCCGCCGGCTGCACCGGACTGGGGCTGGGCGGCGCCTGGCTGCTGCTGGTGCCGGCGGGCTGGGCCGTCACCCTGCACGGGATGCGCAACCTGCGCATGATGATCTACCACCAGTGCTCCCACCGGAACATGTACCGAAGACGACGCGTGGACACCGCGATCGGCCGGCTCACCTCCAGCGTCCTGGTCATCCAGAACTTCGTCCGCTACAGCCGCGAACACGTCAGCGACCACCACGCCGCCCACCACATGACCCTGCGCGACCCCACCGTCCAGGCCTTCCTGGTCAGCCTGAACCTGCGTCCCGGGATGACCCGCCGGCAGATGTGGCTGCGGGTCCTCGGCAAGCTGGTGTCGCCCTGGTTCCACCTGAACTTCCTGGTGGCGCGGGCCCGTTCGTTCTGGCACGGCTCGGCGCGGACCGAGAAGGCGACCTTCGTCACCCTCTACACGACCGCCGTCGCGGCCACCGTCGCCACCGGGACCTGGCCGGCCCTGCTGATCGTCTGGTTCGTCCCGCTGATCCCGCTCTTCCAGATCAGCAACACCCTGCGGCTGTGCGTCAAGCACACCTTCCCGAGCCGGGACCTCACCATCAGGCGGGGCAAGGAGTACTTCGGCGGCCTCACCAACGCCATCTTCATCGGCGAGGCCGCGCCCACCCCCGAACTGCCGCCGCTGCGGAGGGCCGCGGCCTGGGGGGTGTGGACCCTGCGCATGCTGTTCGTGCACGCGCCGGCGCGCTATCTCGTCCTCACCGGCGACACGGTGGTCCACGACTTCCACCACCGTTATCCGTCCACACCGCAATGGCCGAACTACATATTCGAGCGCCAGGCGGACCTGGAAAAGGGCAGCCCCGGCTGGCCGCCCTACACCCACGCCTGGGGTCTCGTACCCGCGATCAACCTGGTCTTCGACTCGCTGTCCGTCGCCGATCCGGAGGAATTCAATGTCGCCCGGCTGCGCGAGGTCAGCAAACGGGAACTGTTCGCCGCATTCGACGACTGAATGCATGTGATGGCTTTCGACGTATGTACCAAGATTCCGTCCGAAGATCCCGGGGGAGCGCCATGCGGCGAAACGCAGAAGCAGAAACAGAAGCAGAATCAGGAAAAGAAACCCGTACCGTCATTCTCGGTGTGGCGGCCAGCGACAGTCATGTCGTGGCCAATCACCTCATCGCCCACGCGCTGCGCGCCGAAGGCTTCCAGGTCGTCAATCTCGGCGCCTGCACCTCGGTGGCCGAGTTCGCGGAAGCACACGCCGAACACCCCGAGGCCGAGGCGGTGATCATCGGCAGCCTCAACGGCCACGCCCACGCCGACCTCCAGGACCTGCCCGCCGCCCGCGCCGCCGGCCGTCTGTGCTGCCCGGTGATCCTCGGCGGCAACCTCTCCGTGGGCAGCTACAAGGGCGCCGCCGACCACGACCGGCTGTACGCGCTCGGCGTCGACGTCGTCCTGTCCGACCTGGACGAACTCCCCACGGCACTGGGCGAGTTGAGGGCCCGCAGCGCCACGGCGGCTGCGGTCGCCGCATCATGAGCGACTCGGATCCGCCGCTCCCCGAACTTGCTGAATCCGTGGCCTACGTACGGGAGCTGGGGAAGCCCACCGTCGCCGAGGTGCTGCGGAACGCGCGTGCGGCGGGGCGGTTCGCGCTGCAACCCCGTTGCGGGGTCGGCTCGCACGTCCAGATGACGACGCTGCTCCAGGACCTGGAGAGGCACGCCCGGCCCGACATCCTCACGCTCACCATCGACTCGTACACCCGGCTGAAGCAGTTCGACAGCGCCCGCAGGGTCCTGGAGCGCAACCCCGCCGACCTGAACGGCTATCCGCTGGTCACCCACGGCTGGGTGAAGGGGCGACAGCTCAACGAGGCGGTGGCCGCGCCGCTGGAGATACGGCACGGGACGCCCGACGCACGGCTGCTGTTCGAGGTCACGGTGGCGTCCGGCATCACCTCGTTCGAGGGCGGCGGAATCTCGTACAACCTGCCGTACTGCAAGGACGTCCCGCTCGCCGAGTCGCTCGCCGCCTGGCGGGACGTGGACGCCCGCTGCGGTGAACTGGCCCGGCACGGACTGGTGGTGGACCGCGAGACGTTCGGCACCCTGACCGCCGTACTCGTGCCGCCGTCCATCTCGCTCGCGATCAGCGTGCTGGAGGCGGTGGCCGCGGCGCGCGAGGGGGTGCGGTGCATCTCGGTGGCGTATCCACAGGGCGGTCACTTCGAGCAGGACGTGGCCGCGCTGCGGGCCATCCCGGAACTGGCGGCGCGCTATCTGCCCGACGACATCGAAGTCCACGCCGTACTCCACGAGTTCATGGGCGTCTTCCCCAAGCAGCGGCCCCACGCCGAGGACCTCATCCTCTACGGCGCCCTCGTCGCCCGGCTCGGCGGCGCGAGCAAGCTGATCAGCAAGACGTACCAGGAGGCGCACGGCATCCCCGACACCCGCGCCAACATCGACGGACTGCTGCTCGCCTCGCGCGCCAACTCCCCACTCCTGGACTTCATCACGCTCGACGAGGACCGCATCGGCACCGAACTGGAGTGGATCCTCCGGGAGGTGGCCGAGATCGTCGAACCGATCCTCTCAACCTCCGATCTGCACAAGGAGATTCCGGCCGCGTTCGAGGAGGGACGGCTCGACATCCCGTTCAGCGCCAGCCGTTCGGCGCGCTCGGAGATCATTCCGCGCCGCGCGGGCGACGGTGCCATACGCTATTTCGCCTCGGGATCACTGCCGTTCTCCGCCCGCACCCGCAGACAGAACGAGCAGGCCCTCGCCGCGGGCGGGGAGTCCCGGCTCGGGGACATGGTGAAGGGGCTGACGTCGGACATCAACTATTTCCTCGGCATCTTCGGCGAGAGCACGAGCCGCAGCGCATGACCTGAACCACGGCGAAACCAGACCTCCAGTGAAGCCAACTGCCCGGCACGTACCCAGGAGTGGGAAGAGAACCATGCAGTCCATCCGCGTCACCCGTCCCGGCGACCCGTCCGAACTCCGCCTGGAGCAGACCGAGTCGCCGGTTCCCGGCCCCGGTCAGGCACTGGTCCGCAACACCGCCGCCGGCGTCAACTACATCGACGTCTACTACCGCGACGGCACCTATCCCGCCGAACCCCCGTTCACCCCGGGCCAGGAGGCCGCCGGAGTGGTGGAGGCCGTCGGGGAAGGCGTGAGCGACTTCGCGCCGGGCGCGCGGGTCGCGTACGCCTCCCAACTGGGCGCCTACGCCGAGTACACGGTGGTCCCCGAGGACAAGCTGATCCCGGTCCCCGACGGCGTCGACCTGACCGAGGCCGCCGCGGTGACCCTCCAGGGCCTCGCCGCGTACTACCTCACCCACGAGACGCACCCCGTCGCCAAGGGCGAGACCGTGGTCGTCCTGGCGGCGGCGGGCGGCCTCGGCAGGCTCCTGGTCCAGCTGGCGGCGGCTCGCGGGGCCACCGTCGTGGCGGTCGCCTCGACCCCCGAGAAGGAGACGGTCGCCCGCGAGGCAGGCGCCCACCACACGCTCGGCTACGACAAATTCGACGAAGCCGTACGGGAACTGACGGACGGTCAGGGTGCCCGGGTCGTCTACGACTCGGTGGGCGCCACCACCCACCTCACCAGCCTGCGCAGCCTCGGCCGCCGGGGCACGCTCGCCCTGTGCGGGCTGTCCAGCGGTCCCGTACCGCCGCTGGACATCGAACTCCTGCGCGGCGGCGGCTCGTTGTTCCTGACCCGTCCCACGATGAAGGACTACGTGTACGACGCCCGGACGCTCCGTGCGACGGGCGGCGCCGTCTTCGACCAGCTGGCCGCCGGAGTGCTGAAGCCGCTGGTCCACGCGGCACTTCCGCTCGCGGACGCGGCCGAGGCACACCGCCTGCTGGAGAGCCGAGCCACGACGGGCAAGCTCCTGCTCACGCCCTGACCGGCACACCCCTCGCAGGTCCCAACACCCCACCACCGCCCGCAACTTCACCACCCTGGGAGCAGACATGGCCGAGGCGAGCAGCCCTCATCTCCTCTTCGTCGGCGGCGCAGGAGACGCCACCCTCGCCGTGGACGTCGTCGAGAGCGCGCTGCGGCAGGCCCGCGCACGCGGCCTGACCATCCACCTCACCAACCAGGAAGCCACCCTGCCCGCGACCCCGACGGTCAACGCCCTCGCCGACACGGTCTCGGCGGTCGACTTCTCGGTACGCGGCACCAGCGCCGCGTGGGTACGCGAACGAGCCTCGTCCGGTGAGCGCTACGACGTCGTCTTCGGCGTACGGGAGATGGCACAGGAGGCGGTCGCCGAGGTCGCCGACGCGCTCGGTCTGCCGGGCAACGCGCCGGACGCCGTCCACCGGGTCCGTACGAAGGACGAGGCGCGCGCCCACCTCACGGCCGCCGGATTCCGCCAGCCCCGCTTCCGGGTCTGCGCGACGGAGCCGGAGGCCCGCGCGTTCCTGGCCGGCTCCACCGGCCCCTGGGTGGTCAAGCCGCGCGACGCGATGGGCAGCGAGGGCGTGACCCGGATCGACACCCCGGAGGAGCTGGCGGCGGCCCTGGACTTCCTCCCGGGAAGGCACGACGAGCATGACGGTCCGGCCGAAGTGTCGTTCATCGTCGAGGAGTTCGTGGAGGGGCCCGAGTACAGCGCAGAGGGCGTGTTCCTCGACGGCGCTCCCCACATCCTCGCCCTGACCTCCAAGGAGCTGCTGCCGCCGCCCAACTTCTTCGAGATCGAGTACGTCATCCCGGCGATCCTGCCGGAGGCGACGGCCACCGAGATCGAACAGCAGGTCGTGGCGGCGTTGACGGCCCTTGACCTGCGCTTCGGGCAGTTCCATGTCGAGCTGTGGTGGACCGAGCACGGCGTGGTCCTGGGCGAGGTCCACGTACGCAACGCGGGCGGCTGGATCCACCGCATGCTGCCGCACGTCATCCCTGGCCTGGAGTGGTTCGGCCTGGTCTACGACGACGTCCTGGGCAACCCGGTCGACAGGGCCGCGCTGAAGCCCGTACGCGGCTCGGCGATCCGGTTCCTGACCCCGCCGCCGGGCCGCCTGGTGGCGATCGAGGGCTGGGACGAGGTGCTGGCCCACCCCGCCGTGCTCCACGCGGAACTGGCCATCGCCCCCGGCACCGTCGTCGAACCGCACCGCTCGGTCGAGAACCGGGTCGGCCACATCGCGGTCGGTGCGGACACCCCGGAGGAGGCGCAGGCGCTGGCCCGGAAGCTGGAGGCGGGGGTGCGGTTCGTGACGGAACCGGTGGAGCAGGGCTAGACGGTCTCCACCTCGTAGAAGCAGAAGTGGTCCTTGATCTGGGCGACCTCGGGCTTCGGCTCGGGGTACCCCCAGACGAGGTCGGCGGCGTCCGGGCGGGACCAGTAGGACGCCGTGCCCTTGAAGGGGCAGTACGTGTGGGTCTCGGAGGGGGTCAGCAGGTCGAGGCGGACGTCCTCCGGAGGGAGGTAGTAGCGCGGGGGACAACCGGTCTCATGCAGGACGAGGGCCCGCTCGCTCTCGGCGAGCACCTCGCCGGCGTGGACGACCCGTACGCGGTCGGGGGTCTGCTCGATGGTGATCGTGTGTCCTTCAGCCATAACCGATAAGCGTTCGCGGATCCCGAGATGTTCCCGGTTCCAACCCCGAACCAACCCTGATCCAACCCCGATCCTCCACGTACGGTGACGGGATGAACATCTGTGTCTTCCTCTCCGCCGCCGACCTGGACGACCGCTACACGCGCCCCGCCCGGGAGTTCGCGAAACTGCTGGGCAAGGGCGGGCACACCCTGGTCTGGGGCGGCTCGGACGTCGGTCTGATGAAGGTGGTCGCGGACGGGGTCCAGGAGGCGGGCGGCCGGCTGGTCGGCGTCTCGGTGGACTTCCTCGCGGCGAAGGCGCGGCCGGGCGCCGACGAGATGGTGATCGCGCGGGACCTCGGCGAACGCAAGCGGCTCCTGTTGGAGAAGGCGGACGCGGTCGTGATCATGGTCGGCGGCACCGGGACACTCGACGAGGCCACGGAGATCCTGGAACTGAAGAAGCACGGCAAGACGGACAAGCCGGTGGTGCTGCTGAACACCGCGGGCTTCTACGACGGCCTGAAGGAACAGTTCCGCCGGATGGAGACCGAGGGTTTCCTGCCCCGGCCGCTCACCGACCTGGTGTTCTTCGCGGAGGAGCCGGTGGGGGCGCTGGCGTACCTGGAGGAGAGCCAGGGCGTCGAGTGAGCGCCGGGTGATGCGAGCATGGCGGGCATGGCTACACATGTGATCACCGGGGCGGGTTCGGGCATTGGTGCGGCGGTCGCGCGGCGGCTGCACGCGCGCGGGGACGATCTCGTGCTGCACGCGCGTGACGCGGGGCGCGCGAAGGAGTTGGCTGCGGAGTTCCCGGGGGCGAGGACGCTGGTGGGCGACCTGGCCGACCCGGATCGCCTGTCCTGGGCGTTCTCGCACCAGACGCTGCCGGACCGGGTGGACTCGTTGCTGCACGTCGCGGGCGTGGTGGACCTCGGCCCGGTGGGCGACCTGACCCCGAAGACCTGGCGCCACCAACTGAACGTCAACCTGATCGCGCCCGCCGAACTGACCCGCCACCTCCTGCCCCAACTCCGCCTCTCCCAGGGCCAGGTGATCTTCGTCAACTCGGGCGCGGGGCTGAACGCGGGGGCCAGCTGGTCGGCGTACGCCGCGTCGAAGCACGGGCTGAAGGCGTTGGCGGATTCATTGCGGCAGGAGGAGCGGGGGGCGGGGGTGCGGGTGACCACGGTCTATCCCGGGCGCACAGCGAGCCCCATGCAGGCGAAGGTCCACCAGCAGGAGGGCAAGGAGTACGACCCGTCGAAGTGGATCGACCCGGAGTCGGTGGCGTCGACGATCCTGCTGTCCCTGGACCTGCCCCGGGACGCGGAAATCAACGACGTGACGGTACGCCCGGGCCGCTGACGGAGATTCCTCGCCCCCGCCGCCCCTACCCGTTCCCATCCCTGGGGGCTGCGCCCCCAGACCCCCCTTTCGGCCTGAACGGCCTCGTCCTCAATCGCCGGACGGGCTGAAATACCCTGGCCGGCGCTGAAGGAGTGCGGGCGGGTGGGGGTGCGGGGCGGTGGTGGAGTGCGGCGGGGTGGGTGGGAAGAGCTCGCGCTGGACGTGCTTGTCCTCGAACGTCGGACGGGCTGAAATGCTTGGGCTCGCCTCGTGCCCTCCGCGCCGGTCACCCTTACCAGCCTGCTTTTCTGCTGGGGGTCCGGGGGTTATCCCCCGGGAGATGCAGTCAGCCCGTCCGGCGTTTGAGGACGAGCGCGTTCAGCGCGACAAAGGGGGGTCTGGGGGCGCAGCCCCCAGGGGATGGGACGGGTAGGGGCGGCGGGGGCGAAGAAACCAACCCCACGGACTCCGTACGCTTCCCCACGTGAACGCGAACCCCACCTTCGGCCCCGCCACCGGCATCGGTTCCCTCCCCGGCGGTGACGCCCGGGAAGCCGTCAAGGCGGCCACCGGGACCTTCGACGACTTCCCCTTCCTCCCCGAACTCCCCGCCCGCGGCCCCGGCGCCGACATGATCGGCCGCACCGCCGGAATGCTCGTCGAGATGTACGCGCGCGTGGAGCCCAGCGGCTGGCGGCTCGGCGACCGGCCAGGACGGGACACCAAGCGGGCCCGCTCCTGGCTCGGTGAGGACCTCGACGCGTTGGAGGAGTTCACCCAGGGGTACGAGGGGCAGCTGAAGGTGCAGGCCGTCGGGCCCTGGACACTGGCCGCAGCCATTGAGCTCAGGAACGGCGAACTCGCCCTCTCCGACCCCGGCGCCTGCCGCGACCTCGCCGGCTCCCTCGCCGAAGGCCTCCGTCTCCATCTCGACGAACTGCGCCGCCGTATCCCCGGCGCCCAACTCGTCCTGCAACTCGACGAACCCTCCCTCATCGCCGTACTCCGCGGACACGTACGCACCGCCAGCGGCTACCGCACCCACCGCTCCGCCGACCGCCAGGTCGTCGAGGCGACCCTCCGGGAGGTCATCGGCGTGCACACCAACGGACCGACCGTCGTCCACTCCTGCGCACCCGACGTACCCTTCGCCCTCCTCCGCAGGACCGGCGCCGCCGCCGTCTCCTTCGACTTCTCGCTTCTCACCGAGCGTGACGACGACGTGATCGGCGAGGCCGTCGAAAGCGGTACGCGGCTCTTCGCCGGTGTCGTGCCGGGGACGGACGGCCCATTGTCAGACCCTGCCGGTAGCGTCAGTGGTGTCAGAACGCTGTGGCGCAGGCTGGGGCTGCATCCGGGGCTTCTCGCGGAGGCGGTCACCATCACTCCGTCGTGCGGACTCGCGGGCGCTTCCCCGCAGTACGCACGCAAGGCACTCGCCCACTGCGCCCAGGCGGCGAGATCACTCGCGGACAACCCAGAGTAACGGGAGGACAACACGGTGGCCGGCGAACAGCACGCACAGACCACATCGGTGCCCGCCGAGGCGCGCGACAGGCACGCCCAGCTCGCCGAGCAGATCGAGGAACACCGCTTCCGGTACTACGTGAACGATGCTCCGGTCGTGAGTGACGCGGACTTCGACAAGCTTCTGCGCTCACTGGAGGCGCTGGAGGAGGAGTATCCGGAGCTGCGTACGCCCGACTCCCCGACCCAGAAGGTCGCGGGCGCGTACGAGACGGAGTTCACCTCCGTGGAGCACCGCTCGCGCATGCTCTCCCTCGACAACGCCTTCGACGACCTGGAGTTGGCTGCCTGGGCGGAGCGCGTCCACAAGGACGTCGGTGCCTCCGAGCACCACTTCCTGTGCGAGCTGAAGGTCGACGGCCTCGCCGTCAACCTGACGTACGAGAACGGCCGTCTCACGCGCGCGGCGACCCGTGGCGACGGCCGCACCGGCGAGGACATCACGCCCAATGTGCGGACCATCTCCGAGATCCCGGACCGGCTGACGGGCGACCGCGTCCCGGAGCTGGTCGAGATCCGCGGCGAGGTCTACTTCCCGATGGACAAGTTCGCCGAGCTGAACGCCCGTCTCGTCGAGGGTGGCGACAAGCCCTTCGCCAATCCCCGTAACGCGGCGGCCGGTTCGCTCCGCCAGAAGGACCCGCGCGTCACGGCCTCCCGCCCGCTGCACATGGTGGTCCACGGCATCGGCGCCCTGGAGGGCTTCGACCCGCTGACCCGCCTCTCCGAGGCGTACAAGCTGCTGCACGAGTGGGGGCTGCCGACCACGCGGTACGCGAAGGTGGTCGACGACCTCGACGGCGTACGGGCGTTCATCGCCAACTACGGCGAGAACCGGCACTCCGTGGAGCACGAGATCGACGGCGTCGTCGTCAAGCTGGATGAAATCCCGCTCCAGGGTCGCCTCGGCTCCACCTCACGCGCCCCGCGTTGGGCGATCGCGTGGAAGTACGCGCCCGAGGAGGTCAACACCAAGCTCATCAACATCCGCGTGGGCGTGGGCCGTACGGGTCGCGTCACGCCCTACGCCCAGGTCGAACCGGTCACCGTCGCCGGCTCCGAGGTCGAGTTCGCCACCCTGCACAACCAGGATGTCGTCAAGGCCAAGGGCGTGCTCATCGGCGACACCGTGGTGCTGCGCAAGGCCGGTGACGTCATCCCGGAGATCCTCGGCCCGGTCGCCGACCTGCGTGACGGCACGGAGAAGCCCTTCGAGATGCCGGCTGTGTGTCCTGAGTGCGACACGCCGCTGAGGGCGATGAAGGAAGGCGACATCGACCTCCGCTGCCCCAACGCCCGCACCTGCCCGGCCCAGTTGAGGGAGCGGCTGTTCTATCTCGCCGGGCGCAAGAGCCTGGACATCGAGAACTTCGGGTACGTGGCCGCCGCCGCGCTCACCAAGCCGCTTGAGCCCGCCGAGCCGCCCCTCGTCGACGAGGGCGACCTCTTCGACCTCACCATCGAGCAACTGCTGCCCATCAAGGCGTACGTCCTGGACCAGGACAGCGGGCTGCCCAAGCGGGACCCGAAGACCGGCGAGGAGAAGATCGCCACGGTCTTCGCCAACCAGGAGGGCGAGCCCCGGAAGAACGCGGTCGCGATGCTCGCCAACATCGCCGCCGCCAAGGACCGTCCGCTCGCCAGAGTCCTCACCGGGCTGTCGATCCGGCACGTCGGTCCGGTCGCCGCCGAGGCGCTGGCCCGTGAATTCCGCTCGATCGAGCGCATTGAGCAGGCCACCGAGGAAGAGTTGGCCACCACGGACGGGGTCGGCCCGATCATCGCGGCCTCGCTCAAGGAGTGGTTCGCGGTCGACTGGCACCAGGAGATCCTGCGCAAATGGCGGGCCGCCGGAGTCCGGATGGAGGAAGAAGGCTCCGGCGAGGACGAGGGACCGCGCCCGCTCGAGGGGCTCACCGTCGTGGTGACCGGCACCCTCGAACACCACACGCGGGACGGCGCGAAAGAGGCACTGCAGAGCCGTGGAGCAAAAGTGACCGGTTCTGTTTCGAAGAAGACGTCTTTCGTGGTTGTGGGTGACAATCCTGGCTCGAAGTTCGACAAGGCCATGCAGTTGAAGGTCCCTGTTCTGGACGAGGACGGCTTCGCCGTCCTGCTGGAACAAGGCCCCGAGGCGGCGGCCGAAGCAGCACTGCCGACCGAGGACCAGACCGAGCAGCAGGGCAGTGACGAGGGGCAGTAGAAGAGACGCAGGAGAGACGCGGGGGAGGAACAGGGGTTGAAGACCACCCGATCGGCGCATACCAGATGCATACGGGTGGCCGGGTCGCATTCGGGCAACCGTCGGCGACCGCTGCCCGTGGAAGCCTTCTGCGGCCTACTGTTGACGTATGCGCCTGCCGTGCCCGGATGCGGTTCGGACGCGGTCCCGTCGACGGTTGACGGACATCGGACCGCGTGGCGTGGGCACCGCCGGCTGTGAGAGGGACGGGAATGGAACCGACCGATAGCGCCGCCCCTCCATCACGGCTGCGCGGAAGCCGGATATCCGGCGCCTGGCGCCGGGGTTCCGCCCTCCTCAAGGTCAAGGGCCGCCGCCCCGAACCCGGCCGGGAACAGGGCATGGCCCGCCGCACGGCACGGTTCCTGGAACGGGCGGGCGTCGGCGGCCGTACGACCGGACCGACGGGCGGGAGCGGGACGGGCGGCACCCGACAGCGCATCGTCGCCGACAGCAGGGTCTCGGCCCAGCTGTCGGCCCACCTCACCGCCGAGCAACGCGTCGCACAGCTCCACGCCCAGGACCCCGAACGCCAGCTGTCCTGGCCCGCGCTGCCCGCGGCGGTCGTCGCGGCGGCCGGGTTCGTCCTCGGCGCCGGCTTCTACCGCGGCTTCACCGGCCACAGCGCCCTCTTCCCGTCCGGCACCGTCGGCTGGGCCTTCGCCGTCCTCACCGGCGTCATCGTCGGCCACCTCGTAGCCCTCGGCCGCGCCCGCTGGTGGGGCGGCACCGGATCGGGCGCCGCCCTCACCCTCGCCGTACTCCTGCTGTACGGGTGGGTCCCGGCCGGCATGGTCAGCCTCACCGTCGTCGTCCTGGTCGGCATAGCCCGGCGCCACCGCTGGCGGCAGGGCCTGCTGGCCGGCGCGGTGGACATCCTCGGCATCGGCGCCGGCGCGCTGGTGCTCGCCGCGTTCGGCCGGGTCCCGTCCGTCGAGACCCCGTGGAACCCGCAGACCTGGAGCGTCTACACAGCGCCCGAGGTGGTGCTGATCGCGGGCACCTACCTCGCGGTCACCCGCACCCTCCTCTGGTATCTGCACACCCCGCGCGGCGGACTGCCCACGGTCGCCCGCTCCGCCCTGGTCAGACAGGGCCTGGTCGCGATCGCGCTGCTCGCCATCGCACCGCTGATCTGCGTCGTCGCCGTCGCCCTGCCGGTCCTGCTGCCGCTGTTCGCCATCCCCCTCATCGCCCTCGACTCCACCCTGTGGATAGCCAGGGCCCGGGCCGAGGAACAGCTGCGCGACCCGCTGACCGGACTGCCCAACAGACAGTGGCTCCTGGAGCGCACCTGGACGGCCCTCGACGATGCCGAACGCATCGACGCGCGGGCCGCGTTGATGCTCATAGACCTCGACCGCTTCCGCTCCGTCAACGACACACTGGGCCATCTCGCCGGTGACCGTCTCCTCCTCCAGATAGCGGACCGGCTGCGTCTCGCCCTGCCGCGCGGCGCGGAGGCCGCACGGCTCGGCGGCGACGAGTTCGCCGTCTTACTGCCGGTCGTCGACTCCACGACGTCGGCCACCCGCGTCGCCCGCAACCTGGTCACCGTGCTCGGCTCCCCGCTCGACCTCGACGGACTCACCCTGGTCCTGGAGGCCAGCGCCGGCCTCGCCGTCTTCCCCGACCACGCGCTCGACGCGGAGGGACTGCTGCGGCGCGCGGACGTCGCGATGTACCAGGCGAAGCGGGACCGCACGGGCGTCGAGGTGTACGAGTCCAAGCGGGACTCGAACACCCCGGACCGGCTCGGCCTGCTGGGCGACCTGCGGCGCGCGCTCGACGCGCACGAGGTCGAACTGCACTACCAGCCCAAGGTGCGCTTCGACGGACAGGTCGCAGGCCTTGAGGCGCTGGTGCGCTGGGTGCACCCGGAACGCGGGAAGGTACCGCCGGACGAGTTCATAGCGATCGCCGAGTCGTCCGGGCTGATGCCCCACCTCACGGAGTACGTGCTGGAGACAGCGCTGGAGCAGGTCGCGAAGTGGCGCGCCCAGAAGCTGTTCGTCCCGGTCGCCGTCAACGTCTCCCCGCGCGACGTCCACACCCCCGGCTTCGCCGGCTCCGTCGCCGCACGCCTGTCCCGGCACGGGGTCCCGGCGGGGGCGCTCCAGCTGGAGATAACGGAACACGTGCTCCTGGAGGACCCGCAGAAGGCCGCGGACACGCTGGCCGCGCTGACCGCGCACGGCGTGAAGATGTCGCTGGACGACTTCGGGACCGGGTACTCGTCGCTGGTGCATCTGCGGCGGCTGCCGGTGAGCGAGCTGAAGATCGACCGGTCGTTCGTGGCGCGGCTCGCGGTGGACACGGAGGACGCGGAGATCGTGCGCTGCACGGTGGATCTCGCGCATTCCCTGGGGCTGCTGGTGGTCGCCGAGGGTGTCGAGGACGACGAGACGTGGGAGCGGTTGCGGGATCTCGGGTGTGACGCGGTGCAGGGGTGGCTGGTCGCCGCCGCGATGCCTCCCGAGGAGGCCACCGCCTGGTTGCTGGCGCGGGGGACCCGGGGGTGGCAGCGTCCGCGGGCGGCCCTGCCCGCCGCGGAATAGAGGCGGAACCGAAGCCGGCAGAGAAGGCTGAACAGAGGGAGATCTCCCGCCCACGCACCACCCGTGGCAAACCCGTGCGCGGGTTGTCTCCCCTGCCCCCTAGGATTGGGGCCAAAACCACACCGCACTCACCCCAGAGGATCGCTGCATGCCTGGCATCACGCGCGAGGAGGTCGCCCACCTCGCACGGCTGGCGCGTCTGGAGCTGAAGGGCGAAGAGCTCGACCACTTCGCAGGACAGCTCGACGACATCATCGGCGCGGTCGCCCGCGTCAGCGAGGTCGCCGACCAAGACGTACCGCCGACCTCGCACCCGCTGCCGCTGACGAACGTCATGCGCGCGGACGAGGTCCGTCCGTCGCTCACCCCCGAGCAGGCGCTCTCCGGCGCCCCCGCCCAGGAACAGCAGCGTTTCAAGGTGCCGCAGATCCTGGGGGAGGACTAATCACCATGACGGACCACAGCAGCATCATCCGGCTCACCGCCGCCGAGACCGCCGCGAACATCGCCTCCGGCGTGCTCACGGCCGTCGAGGTCACCGAGGCCCACCTCGCCCGGATCGACGAAGTCGACACGAAGGTGCACGCCTTCCTGCACGTCGACCGGGAGGGCGCCCTCGCCCAGGCCCGTGCCGTCGACGCCAAGCGCGAGCGCGGGGAGACGCTGGGCCCGCTGGCCGGCGTACCCCTCGCGCTCAAGGACATCTTCACCACCGAGGGGATTCCGACCACCGTCGGGTCCAAGATCCTCGAAGGGTGGATCCCGCCGTACGACGCGACCGTCACCCGGAAGCTGAAGGCGGCCGACGTCGTCATCCTCGGCAAGACCAACATGGACGAGTTCGCCATGGGGTCGAGCACCGAGAACAGCGCGTACGGACCCACCGGCAACCCCTGGGACCTCACCCGCATCCCGGGTGGCTCCGGCGGTGGCTCCTCCGCCGCGCTCGCCTCCTTCCAGGCGCCGCTCGCCATCGGCACGGACACCGGCGGTTCCATCCGCCAGCCCGCCTCCGTCACCGGCACGGTCGGCGTCAAGCCGACGTACGGGGCCGTCTCGCGGTACGGCATGGTCGCGTTCTCGTCCTCCCTCGACCAGGGCGGGCCCTGTGCCCGTACGGTCCTGGACGCCGCGCTCCTCCACGAGGTCATCGCCGGGCACGACCCGCTCGACTCCACCTCGATCGACGCGCCGGTCCCGCCGGTCGTCGAGGCCGCCCGCAACGGCAGCGTCGAGGGCATGCGCGTCGGCGTCGTCAAGCAGTTCCGCGGCGAGGGCTATCAGGCCGGTGTCATCCAGCGGTTCGACGAGTCCGTGGCCCTGCTCAAGGACCTCGGGGCCGAGATCGTCGAGCTGGACTGCCCGTCCTTCGACCTGGCGCTGTCCGCGTACTACCTGATCGCACCGAGCGAGTGTTCGAGCAACCTCGCCCGCTTCGACGGCCTGCGCTACGGCCTCCGTACGGGCGACGACGGCACGCACTCCGCCGAAGAGGTCACCTCGCTCACCCGCGCGGAGGGCTTCGGCCCCGAGGTCAAGCGCCGCATCATGCTCGGCACGTACGCGCTCAGCTCCGGCTACTACGACGCGTACTACGGCAGCGCCCAGAAGGTCCGTACGCTCATCACGCGGGACTTCGAGAAGGCGTTCGAGTCGGTCGACGTGATCGTGTCGCCCACGACCCCGACCACCGCCTTCCCGATCGGCGAGCGCGCCGACGACCCGATGGCGATGTACCTCGCGGACCTCTGCACCATCCCGACCAACCTGGCCGGAAACTCGGCCATGTCCCTGCCCTGCGGTCTCGCACCGGAGGACGGGCTGCCCGTCGGGCTCCAGATCATCGCCCCGGCGCTCAAGGACGACCGTCTTTACAAGGTCGGCGCCGCTGTCGAGGCCGCCTTCGTGGAAAAGTGGGGGCACCCGCTGCTAGAGGAGGCTCCGTCGCTGTGAGCAATGCTCTTTCGAAGGCCAAGGGCTTCAAGAAGTCCAAGTCCGGCACGTACCTGTCCATCGCGACCACCGCGTTCGGTGCGCTCAGCGTCGCCAAGCAGGCCAAGAAGGCCCGCTCGGAGAACGACACGCTGCGCCTCATCGACGCGGCCGTGTCCGCCGCCGCCATCGTCACCGGCCTCGCCATCCTCTACCGCGAGCTGAAGCGGCTGGGCGACGACGACGTCCTGCTGGGCTGAGAGGGAAGTTTTCACCGTGACCACCACGACCGACGAGTTGGTGTCGTACGAGGACGCCCTGGCGACGTACGACCCCGTCATGGGCCTCGAAGTCCACGTCGAACTCGGCACCAAGACCAAGATGTTCTGCGGCTGTTCGACCGAGCTGGGCGCCGAGCCCAACTCGCAGACCTGCCCGACCTGCCTCGGCATGCCCGGCTCGCTCCCGGTCGTCAACGCGACCGGCGTCGAGTCCGCCATCAGGATCGGCCTCGCGCTGCACTGCGAGATCGCCGAGTGGTGCCGCTTCGCCCGGAAGAACTACTTCTATCCGGACATGCCGAAGAACTTCCAGACCTCCCAGTACGACGAGCCGATCGCCTTCAACGGCTACCTCGACGTCCAGCTGGAGGACGGCGAGACCTTCCGCGTGGAGATCGAACGCGCCCACATGGAGGAGGACACCGGCAAGTCGCTGCACGTGGGCGGCGCGACGGGCCGTATCCACGGCGCCTCGCACTCGCTGCTCGACTACAACCGGGCCGGCATCCCCCTCATCGAGATCGTCACCAAGCCGATCGAGGGCGCCGGCGAGCGCGCTCCCGAGGTCGCCAAGGCGTACGTCGCCGAGCTGCGCGAGCTCATCAAGGCGCTCGGTGTGTCGGAAGCCCGCATGGAGCAGGGGCAGATGCGCTGCGACGTCAACCTGTCGCTGCGTCCGCACGGCCGCGAGAAGTTCGGCACCCGGAGCGAGACGAAGAACGTCAACTCGCTGCGTTCCGTGGAGCGGGCCGCCCGTTTCGAGATCCAGCGGCACGCCGCCGTGCTGAACTCCGGCGGGACGATCATCCAGGAGACCCGGCACTTCCACGAGGACACCGGGTCGACGACCTCGGGCCGCGTGAAGGAGGAGGCCGAGGACTACCGGTACTTCCCCGAGCCCGACCTGGTGCCGGTGGCCCCCTCCCGTGAGTGGGTCGAGGAGATCCGCGCCGGGCTGCCCGAACAGCCGCTGGCCCGCCGCAACCGGCTCCGCGAGGAGTGGGGCATCAGCGCCACCGACATGCAGTCGATCCTCAACGCCGGTGCGATCGACCTGATCGTCGCCACGATCGACGCCGGTGCCGACGCGGCCTCCGCCCGCAAGTGGTGGATGGGCGAACTCGCGCGCAGCGCCAACGAGTCGGGCACCCCGCTCGACGCGCTGGCCATCACGTCCGAGCAGGTCGCCCGGGTCGCCGCGCTGGTCACCTCCGGTGACCTGAACGACAAGCTGGCCCGTCAGGTCATCGAGGGCGTCCTCGCGGGCGAGGGCACCCCGGACGAGGTCGTCGAGAAGCGCGGCCTGAAGGTCGTCTCCGACGACGGCGCGCTCACGACCGCCGTCCAGGAGGCCATCGCCGGCAACCCGGGCATCGCCGACAAGATCCGCGGCGGCAAGGTGGCCGCGGCCGGCGCCCTGGTCGGCGCGGTCATGAAGGCGACCCGCGGCCAGGCCGACGCGGCCCGCGTCAAGGAACTCATCCTTGAGCAGCTGGGCGTCAGCGAGGGCTGAGCCAAGCAGTACAAGTAGTGGCTGAGGGGCGCATCGGGTTTCCGATGCGCCCCTCAGCTTGCTACGGCTACGTGATCACGTGCGACGGCCCACGACCCGTACGAAGCCCAGGGACCGGCCCTCGTCGGTGCGCAGCAGCTCCACCGACTCACGGGCCATGGTCGCCATGAACTCCTCGGTGCTCTCCTCGGCGCAGACCTCGCTCCACAGCAGCCAGTCCCGCCAGCCGTCCGGCAGCCAGTCGGCGGCCTCCACCGTCACGGCCCCGCTGCGCGTCCACTGGCGCCGCCACCAGTCGGCGGAGTGGAACGCCCAGAAGCCCGGGTCCCAGAACGGCTTGAGGTGCTCCGGCGGTTCGACGCCCTCCGGCTCCTCGCGCAGAGCCGGTACGACGACACCGATCCGCCCGCCCGGCTTCAGCAGCCGGGTGAGACTGGGCAGATACAGGTCGTTCGTGCCGAAGTACTGGTACGCGTCGACGCTCACGATCGCGTCGAACGACTCGTCGCCGAACGGCAGTTGATGTGCCTCGGCGAAGACGGGCAGCACCCGGTCGGCGACGCCCGCCTCGGCGACGCGGCGCGCGTTCTTGGCGGGCTCGATCCACAGGTCGGCGGCGGTGACCTGGACGTCGTACTCCTTGGCGAGGAAGACCGACGTCATGGCCTTGCCGCAGCCCAGGTCGAGCACCCGGGCGCCCGGCGGGAGGGTGTCGAGGCCGAGCGCGGGGGCCAGCCACTCCAGCAGCCACAGGGCGTGCGGGCCCATCTGGTTGTCGATGGTCCAGCGGGCGTCGTACTGGTTGCTGCGCGGATAATGGGGATGGTTCAGCCGGTCGGTCCCGGAGGTGATGTCGGACATCGGTGAACGGGCTCCTTGGGTTCTGCGAGAAGAGAAGAACGGGATGCTTCGGAGCTCGGTCGGACCTTCAAAAAACGCACCTGCTCGGGTCGTCGGCGAAGCCGGATACGGACAGTCGACGGCCGGACGCTAACAGTGGGCCTCGCGACCCGCATCCGAATTCTCAGGTGGGCGCGCTACGCTCCCGCGCCATGGACGTGCACGAGAACGTGGGTGAGAACGGGGAGGGGCACGAGGAGTACGAGGACGCGGGGCTGGACGCGCGGCGGGCCCGCTGGACGGCGACCGGAACCGGGGCGCTGCTGGCCCTCGTGGGGCTCGCGGCCTCGACGCTCCGCCTGACGGGCTCGGCGCCCGCGCTCGTACCCGGTGCGTACGCCTTCGGCGCCGCCGTCTGCGGGCTCGCGTCGGTGCTGGGCGCGCGGGGGCGTACCCGGCGGGCGTTGTGGCTGCTGATCGCCGGGGTGATGGTGATGGCACTCGGAGACCAGTTCGACTGAGTCCGGCCGAGTCCGACTGAGGTGCTTATCGCGCTTTTACTGGGGCGACAGAGTTCATCTGATTGTCCTGTGATGTGACTCCCACTCTTGTGAGTAAGTGCACTTACGACTCAAACGATCATCACCGCCTGCGACAGTGGTTTGGCATCGCCCTTGCCTCTTTTCGTTTCTTTGCGGGCTGTTCTGTTCATTCACGACTGTTCCCGGCCAAAGAACCACATGTCATCCCGGGAGCACGTCTGTGGCAGCCCTCGCACGCTGGTGTGTCAGGCACCGCCTCGTCGTCGTACTGATCTGGCTCGCCGCCTTCGCCGGAGTGACCGCCGCCGCAGCCGCAGTCGGCTCGGCGTACTCGAACGACTACGAGGCACCCGGCACCGAGTCGGGCCGCGCCACCCAGCTCCTCGAGGACGGCTTCCCCGGCCTCGGCGGCGACACCGACTCCGTCGTCTGGCACACCGGCTCCGGCACGGTCCGTGCCGCCGACGTCGAGCAGACGATGAGCGACACCCTGGACCGGATCGCCGACCTGCCCGGCGTGGCCTCGGTCGTCAGCCCCTACGAGGGCCGCGGCGGCAGCCAGATCAGCGGCGACGGACGTACGGCGTACGCCACCGTCACCTTCGAGAAGTCCGCCGAGGACATCGACGCGGGCGAGGCGCGGGCCGTCGTCGACGCGGCGCAGGCCGCGCGGGCCGACGGGCTCCAGGTGGAGCTGGGCGGCAGCGCCATCGCGCTCACCGAGTCGTCCGGCGGGCACCTCGCCGAGGCTCTCGGGGTGGTCGTCGCGGCCGTCGTGCTGTTCCTCGCCTTCGGCTCGCTCGCAGCCTCCCTGCTGCCCATCGCCACCGCCCTGGTGAGCGTCGGGACGGCGTACGCCGGGATCGTGCTCCTTGGCCACACGATGACCGTCGCCGACTTCGCGCCCATGCTGGGCCTGCTGATCGGGCTCGGCGTGGGCATCGACTACGCCCTGTTCATCGTCACCAGGCACCGGCGCGGCCTGAAACGCGGTCTGTCCGTCACCGAGGCCGCCACCAACGCCGTCACGACCACGGGGCGAGCCGTCGTCTTCGCGGGTGCGACCGTTTGCATAGCCCTGCTCGGGATGCTGATCCTGCGCCTCGGCTTCCTCAACGGCGTCGCGATCGCGGCCTCCCTGACGGTGATCCTGACCGTTGCCGCCTCCGTGACCCTGCTGCCCGCGCTGCTGTCCTTCACCGGGCCGCGCGCCCTGAGCCGGCGCGAGCGGCGCAGGCTGGCCGAGCACGGGCCCGAGCCGGAGCTCCCCACCGGGTTCGCCGCCCGCTGGTCCGCGTTCGTCGAGCGCCACCCCAAGGTGCTCGGCGCCGCCGCCCTGGTCGTCATGGCGCTGCTCGCCCTGCCCACCCTCTCGCTCCATCTCGGCACCTCCGACCAGGGAAACAACCCGAGCACGACGACCACACGCCAGGCCTACGACCTCATTGCCGACGGCTTCGGCCCCGGCGTCAACGGCCCGCTCACCCTGGTCACGCCCGTCGCCGACGCCGAGGACAAGCTCGTCCTCGACAATCTCGCCGCGACCCTGCGGACCACCGAGGGCGTCGCGTCGTCCTCGCCGGTGACCTACAGCGCGGACGGCACCACCGGGTACCTCACCGTCGTACCGGCGTCCTCCCCGCAGTCCGCGAAGACCAGTGACCTGGTGGAGCGGCTGCGCGAAAAGGTCCTCCCGCGCGCGGAGACCGGTACTTCCCTCGACCTCCAGGTCGGCGGGGTCACGGCGAGCTACGACGACTTCGCGGATGTGATCGTTGGCAAACTGCCGCTGTTCGTCGGTGTGGTGATCGGCTTGGGCTGTCTCCTTCTCCTCCTCGCGTTCCGCTCGATCGGCATCCCGCTCAAGGCCGCCGCGATGAACGTCGCCGCCGTCGCTTCCGCGTTCGGGGTCGTCGTCGCGATCTTCCAGTGGGGCTGGGGCAGCGAACTGCTCGGCCTCGGCAGCGCGGGCCCGATCGAGCCCTTCCTCCCCGTGATCATGGTCTCGGTCCTCTTCGGGCTCTCCATGGACTACCAGGTCTTCCTGGTCAGCCGGATGTACGAGGAGTGGCTGGAGACCGGCGACAACCGGCGGGCCGTCCGGGTCGGCCTCGCCGAGACCAGCCGCGTGATCAACTCCGCGGCCGTCATCATGATCTCCGTCTTCCTCGCCTTCGTCCTCAGCGGCGACCGCGTGATCGCCATGTTCGGCATCGCGCTCGCCGCCGCCGTCGCCCTGGACGCCTTCGTGCTCCGTACGCTGCTGGTGCCGGCCCTCATGCACCTGCTCGGCGGCGCCAACTGGTGGCTGCCGCGCTGGCTGGACAGGCGCCTGCCGCGCATCAGCATCGAGCCGCCCGAGTGCCGCGCCGCCGCCGCGCAAATGCCGGGCTTCGACGAGGCCGCCCGTGCGAGCATGCCGGACGTGACCGACGCGACCGACGCGGAGGTCATGGACGTACGGGATGTACTCGTGAAGGAGCGACCGCAGGATGTACGCGATATCTCTGGGTGACGACGGCGCCGAACTGCGGCCCCTTGAGCCCTGGCACGCCGAGGAGTTCTTCGCGCACCTCGACCGGGGGCGGGACTTCATCACCCGGCACATCCCCTTCGGCAAGAAGTCCACGGACGTCGACTCCGCGCGGGAGCAGCTCCAGCGGTACGCCGACCAGCGCGCCGCCGACACCGGGTCGCTGCACGGGATCTGGCTGGACGGGAAGCTCGTCGGCGGGGTGCTGTTCCTCAACTTCAGCGCGGAGCACGGCAACTGCGAGGTCGGCTGCTGGCTGGAACCGGCCGGTACCGGACGCGGCCTGATCACGCGCGCGATGCGGGTCCTTATCGACTGGGCGATTGACGAACGTGGCATGCACCGTGTGGAGTGGCACGCGTCGTCCGTCAACGAAGCGAGCATCAACGTGGCGCGGCGGCTGGGCATGAGCCGTGAGGGACTGCTGCGGGAGAACTATCCGCACCGGGGGGTCCGCGCGGACACCGAGATCTGGTCGGTACTCGCGCCCGAGTGGCAGGCCGCACGCGCGCGTGCCGCGGACAAGGATCATCGGAGTTCTGTCGTGGACACTCCTCGGCTTCAGCCCAGGGAAAAATGAAGCTCCCGGGCAGTCGATGAGCCAGTACTGGGGGCACCGACGGAAGGCTTGAGCGGCGGTGTTCTGGCAGATGGCTATTTTCAGTTCCCACGTTCAAGCTGATCGTTTCCCACGGCGTGTTCTCGAAGGCGGTGTCGGCCGAGGGCGATCACTGCGGCGAAGCCGAGAACGCTTGATGCAGCGACGAGGAACGCAGTCTTGTATCCGTTGTGTTCGATCACGGCTCCGCTCGCGGACTGGCCTATGGCGTTGCCGAGGGCGATAACGGTAGTGATCCATCCGAAGGCTTCAGAGACTTGGTGGGGCGGTACGAGCGTGTCCAGGAGGGTGTTCTGGGTGGTGAGTTGGGGAGCAAGGCTGAGGCCGGTGAGGATCATCGCGGTTGCGATGCCGTAGAGGCCGCCGATGAAGACCGGGCAGAGCAGCAGGCCGAAGGCAGCCACCAGCAGTGGGAGCCGCAGGGAGGGTTCGGCGGGCCAGGGGCGACGGTTGTGGGCGAGTCCGCCCAGGACGGAGCTGATCGACCAGGTGGCCAGCAGTAGTCCGGCGGCTGTCGGTGCGCCGAGTGCGGTGGCTGCGGCGGGTACGCCGACCGCGACGAAACCGACTCCGGTGCCGAATCCCAGTGCGGCTGTCAGCAGAATCGGTATGCCCCGGCGGCGCAGGACCGCCTGCGCGTGCTTCGGCGGTGGGACGGCACGGCGTTCCGCGCCGCTGCTGCGCCGCGTGGATGGGGCCAGCGCGAAGCCGACGGCCGTGATGGTGATGGTGCCGGAGGCCAGGGTGAGCGGGGTTCCTGGCCACAGCGTTGCGGCCAGGGTGGCGGCGATGGCCGGGGCGAGGAGGTAGCAGGTTTCGGTGCTGATGATCTCGTAGCTGTAGGCCGTCTGGCGCGGTCGGCCTTCCGGGACGAGGCGCGGCCACATGGCCCGAGAGGCGACGACCAGCAAGGGCTGGGTGGTGCTCTGGGCGAGGACCACGCACGCCAGCAGAAGGCTCGGTGAGCGGTGGGTGGAGACCAGGGCGATGAGCGCGAGGCTCAACGGACCGTACGCCGCCGCCAGGGCGAGCAGGGGGCGGGTGGGCCCGTACCTGTCGATGAGGCGGCCTTGTCCGATCGCGCTGGCGGCCGTGCCGATCAGGCTGACCGCGGTCATGCTTCCGGCGAAGGCGTAGGAGCCGCCGACCGCGCTCACGTACAAGAGCAGGCTCAGGTTCGTCATCGCGAAGGCCAGCCGCCCCAGCAGCGACCAGAGGACGAGCGGCAGCGCTCCTGGTGCCGTGAGAACAGTGCGATAGCTGGAGGCGTCATCGTGCTGGATGGATCGCCGTACCCGCCGTGCGCTTGACCGCATGGACGCTCCATTCGCTGACGATCCGGCGGAGGACGTGGCCGCCTCTCCTTGATAACGCACATCGCCAGCGATTGAATAGTCGTGTGGAGCTTCCGAAACGGCATGTAGCAATCATGAATCGTCTGCGCGAGAGCGGGCGGGCCGATGTGTCCGAGCTGGCGCGGGCGACGGGCACCTCCGAGGTGACCATTCGCCGGGACCTGGAGCAGTTGGCCACGCTCGGCGCGCTGCGGCGGGTGCGGGGTGGCGCCGTCAGCGACCTCGCGCGCGGGGATGAACCTCCTTTCGTCTTCCGCGAACTGGAGAACGCGGAGGCCAAGCGCGCCATCGGCACTGCGGTCGCCGGGCTGGTCCAGGATGGGGAGGCAGTCCTCCTCGACGGCGGGACCACCGCGCTGCACATCGCACGAGCGCTGGCCGGACGACGGGTGACGGTCATGCCCCTGTCGCTGCAGGTGGCCAACGTCCTGGCGTCCGCCGCACCGACCCGAGTCATCCTGCCCGGCGGCGACCTGCGGCCGGGAGAACTGGCCGTCAACGGCCCGCTGGCGGAGGCAAGTCTGCACGCGCTGCGTTTCGACCTCGCGATCCTCACCTGCTGCGGCGTCTCCGTGACGGACGGGATGACCACCTACGACCTGGCGGACGCCTCGGTCAAACGCCTGGCCATCTCCCAGGCACACCGCGTGCTGTTGGCCGCCGACGCAAGCAAGTTCACCCGCACCGCACTGGCAACGGTCGCTCTCCTCGACCGCATCGATGTCCTGGTGACCGACAACGTCACCCCACAGGCCACCCTTGATGACATCGAGGCCCTGGGAGTTGCGACGCACCGCGGCTGAGAGCGGTGCAAGTCACCTGACGGTAGGGCGGGGACGGTGGTCATCGCGAACAGGATGGCAAGGAAAGGCCGGCATCGGCTCTGTCTTCCCGTCTGGAACCCAAGGCGTTCGCAGCGGTGGGATCCGAGGCTCACATAGAGGGCTGCAATCGGCTTGGCTGCGGCGTCGGCAGTTACCTTGGCGAATTGCCTTTCCGGCACAAGAAACCAGGCTCCCCCCAACGAGTTGGCCGGTTAGTGATCTTTTGGCTGGTGTCTATGCGTGGCGGTCCGTCATCTCCGGGGACATCGACAACCACACGCCGTGCCCGGCCCCGCCCGCTGGGAGGGCTCGCCCCGCTCGTGAGGGTGATCGCCAAGGACGCGGAGCCTCTGCTGTCGTACTCTGCCCGGGAGTTGCTGGGGCCGCTGGTCCCGGCTCCTGATACTCCGTGAGGCGGTGATCGGTCCCGAACTCACCACCGGCCGTGCCGCCAAGCTCTCCGCGTCGACCGCCTCCCGCCCCTGCACCGCGACCGAGACCGCCGCGCTGTGGGCGTGGGCACTCGCACAGCCCATCGCCGAAACCTCGGTGCGCGCCCCCGGCATTCACCACGCCCCCAGCGCGCCGGAGGAGCGGTGGATCGCTGACCCACAGTTTCTCCTTACACAAAGGAATGCTAGTTTGTGAGCGTGACCACGAATGGGGTGAAGCGTGCGTTCAAGTACCGCTTCCATCCGACCGATGCGCAGGCGGCGGAGCTGACGCGCACGTTCGGCTGCGTGCGCAAGGTCTACAACATGGCGCTCGCGGCCCGTACCGAGGCGTGGGCGCGGCAGGAACGGGTCAACTACAACCAGACCTCGGCCATGCTGACGGTGTGGAAGAAGACCAGGGAACTGGCGTTCCTGGGCGATGTGTCGTCCGTTCCGCTGCAGCAGACACTGCGGCACCTGCAGAGCGCGTTCACCCATTTCTTTGCCAAGCGGGCCAGATATCCGCGCTTCAAGTCGCGCAAGCGGTCGCGGAGGTCGGCCGAGTACACCGTCTCCGGTTTCCGGTTCAGTGACGGCAAGCTGACCCTGGCCAAGATGAGTGAACCGCTCGACATCGTGTGGTCGCGCCCGCTGCCCCAGGGAGCGAAGCCCTCCATGGCGACCGTGTCGCAGGACGCGGCCGGACGCTGGTTCGTCTCGATGCTCTGCGACGACCCCGGTGTCAAGCCGCTTCCCGTCACCGATGCGGCGGTCGGAATCGATGTCGGCCTGGACCACCTCCTGACCCTCTCCACGGGGGAGAAGGTCGCCAATCCCAGGCACGAGCGCCGTGACCGCGCCCGTCTCGCCAAGGCCCAGCAGGAGCTGTCCCGCAAGGCCAAGGGTGACGGAACCAACAGGGCCAAGGCACGGCGCAAGGTCGCTAAGGTCCATGCCCGGATCGCCGACCGGCGCCGGGACATGCTCCACAAGCTCACCACCCGACTCGTGCGTGAAAACCAAACGCTCGTGATCGAGGACCTGACCGTGCGCAATATGGTCAGGAACCACATGCTCGCCCGGGCCATCTCGGATGCGAGCTGGAGCGAGTTCCGCTCCATGCTGGAGTACAAGGCCGCCTGGTACGGGCGGGAAGTGATCGCGGTGGACCGCTTCTTCCCCTCCTCCAAGCTGTGCTCTGTCTGCGGCACCCTGCAGAAAAAGATGCCGCTCAGCGTCCGTACGTGGACGTGCGACAGCTGCGGTACGACCCATGACCGGGACGTGAACGCGGCGAACAACCTTCTGGCCGCCGGGCTGGCGGTGACAGTCTGTGGAGCCGGTGTAAGACCTCAACGGAGTTCTCCGGGCGGGCAGTCGGCGACGAAGCAGAAAACCCCACGGTGCGAGCCGCAGGAACCCCCCTCGGTCACAAGAGGGGGAGGAAGTCAATAAGGAACTTCTCAGAAAACGTCCGTACGGTGCGAGGCATGGGAACCAAGACAGCAGACGAGACCGGCGCCGAGACCGGTACCGAGGCGAAGAGCGACGACGCGAAGAGCGGCGGGGAGACGGTGGACATCACCAAGGAGGCGCAGCCGGCCGAGGCCGAGGCTGCGGCTGACACCGAGGCCGAGACCGAGGTCGAGGTTCTGGGCGACGCGGACGAGTACGAGCGCGAGGATCTGGACGACGCGGACCTCGCGCCCGAGAAGGAGGGCCCCTCCGGCGTCGGCCAGGGTGTCGCCGCCATCGTGGCCGCCGTACTCGGCTTCGTCTCGCTGACCGGCAGCTGGCTGGGCACGGTGGCCGGCGCGCGCGAGGAGATCAACGGTCAGCTGGAGATGCAGGCCGCGGCGTCCGCGAGCGTCGCCACCCAGGTCAAGGAGATCTACGGCGACGCCTGGCAGGCCACCGCGCTGTGGGGCGGCATCTTCGCCCTGGCCGCGCTGCTCGTCGGTGTCGCGGCCCTCGCCCGGCCCGCGTTCGGCGCCCCGGGCAAGCCGCAGGCCGGCTGGATCAAGTCGGTCTCCTGGGCGGGCGTCGCGCTCGGCGTCCTCGGACTGCTCCTCGCGGTTCTCAAGTACACCAACGTCATTCTCGACGTGCCCTCGGCAACCTGACCCGAGGCGGAATCACCGCAGGTCATGAGGGGCCTTAGGCCGGTCGTAAGCACCTTACGGCCCGTCTGAGGCCCCTCACCCGTTCCTAAGGCCCCCACCCCCTCGGAAGATGCGGAACTCTCCCGATGTGGCGGACCCCCCTGGGAGACGAAGGTTGGGACATCGCAGAAAGCGAAGTCCGGCCGATCTCGTCAGAGACCGGAGACCTGAGGGGTACGACATGTTCGAGTACGAGCTCCAGCAGATGCGTTCCGCCGAACTGCGCCGCGAGGCCGCGAACGAGCGCCTCGCCCGGGAAGCGGTCCGCAGCGCCCGGGCGGCCCGCCGCGAGGCAGCGGGCCGAGCCGCGGAGGGCGAGGTGCATCCCGACCGCCGGCACTGGTTCACCCGGGTCGCGTGAGCACCGGGGGACGGGCGGACGGCCACACGGCGGCGCTCCTCCCCGCGCACGCCGCGACTGTCCGCCCGAACATCCCCACCGCCGCCACGGCCGTCCCGTCCATCGGCCTGATAACCAGTCCCGCGATGTCAGAGCCCTGTGCGATGCTCTGGCCCGTGGAGACCAGGTCCGTCAGTCCGGTGTTCGTCGGTCGTGTCGATGAGTTGGGGGTGTTGCGCGACGCGCTCGACCGGGCCGCCGGAGGCGAGCCGCAGGCGTTGCTGCTCGGGGGTGAGGCCGGGGTCGGGAAGACGCGGCTCGTCGAGGAGTTCGCGAGCGTGGCCTGCGATCGCGGTGCCGTCGTCGTGCTCGGCGGCTGTGTCGAGATCGGCGCCGACGGACTGCCCTTCGCGCCCTTCTCCACCGCCCTGCGCGCCCTCCTGCGGGCGCTGCCCGAGGAGTTGGCCGCCGCCGCTGCCGGACAGGAACAGGAACTGGCCCGGCTGCTCCCGGAGTTGGGCGAGACCGGCGCCGGGCGGCACGACGAGGAAGGCATGGCCCGCCTCTTCGAACTCACCGCGCGTCTGCTCGAACGCGTCGCCGCCGACCGTACCGTCGTCGTCGCCCTCGAAGACCTCCACTGGGCCGACGCCTCCACCCGCCACCTCCTCGCCTACCTCTTCCGCACCCTGCGCACCGGCCGCCTCGTCGTCCTCGCCACCTACCGCGCCGACGACATCCACCGCCGCCACCCCCTGCGCCCCCTCCTCGCCGAACTCGACCGCCTCCGCACCGTCCGCCGGATCGAGCTGAGCCGCTTCAACCGCGCCGAAGTCTCATGCCAGATCGCCGGCATCCTCGCCGCCGAACCCGAACCGGCCCAGGTCGACGAGATCTTCGGCCGCTCCGACGGCAACGCCTTCTTCGTCGAGGAACTCGCCGTCGCCGCCCACGAGGGCTGCCGTACCCGGCTCACCGACACCCTCCGGGATCTTCTTCTCGTCCGCGTCGAAAGCCTGCCCGAGAGCGCCCAGCGGGTCGCCCGGATCGTCGCCGAGGGCGGCTCCACCGTCGAGTACCGGCTGCTCGCCGCCGTCGCGGGCCTCGCCGAGGACGACCTCATCGAGGCGCTGCGCGCGGCGGTCGGCGCCAACATCCTGCTCGCCACCCCGGCCGGCGACGGCTACCGCTTCCGCCACTCCCTGGTCCGCGAGGCCGTCGGCGACGACCTGCTCCCCGGCGAACGCTCCCGCCTCAACCGCCGCTACGCCGAGGCCCTGGACGCCGACCCGACCCTCGTCCCCGCCGACGAACGCACCATGCGCCTGGCCAGCTACTGGTACCACGCCCACGACCCGGCCAAGGCCCTCCCCGCCGTCCTGGACGCCTCGGTCACCGCCCGGCGCCGGTACGCCTACTCCGAGCAACTACGGCTCCTGGAACGGGCGATGGAGCTGTGGGACACCACCCCCGACGCCGTACGGGCCACACTCCGCCCCGTCGACTACACCGAGGTCTACCCGCCCTGCGGCTGCGACCCGGCCACCACCGCCCTGCGCTATCTCGACCTCATGGCCGAGGCCGCGGTCGCGGGCCGGCTGTGCGGGGAGCGCGAACGCGCCCTGAAGATCACCAAGCGCGCCCTCCATCTCCTGGAGGACGACGGCGACCCGCTGCGCGCCGCCTGGTTCTGGTGCCAGCGCTCCCGCCTGGTCCAGTCCCTGTCCCGTGGCGACGGCTGGCAGGAACTGGACACCGCCCAGGAACTCGTACGGGGCCTGCCGCCCTCGGAGGTCCACGCCGAGGTCCTGGCCGGTGTCGCCACCTGGTCGATGCTGCACTGCCCGGGTCCCGAAGCCCTCGCCGCCGCCGAACAGGCCGTCGAGTACGCGCGCATGGTGGGCGCCCACGAGACCGAGATGGGTGCGCGTATCACCCTCGGTGTCCTCATGGCCCAGTCGGGCGGTATCGAACGGGCCCTCGCGGAGATGCACGAGGTGAAGGAGCGCGCGGTCGAGGGCCACATGCCGTTCGTCGTGGGGCGCGCCTATGTGAACCTGCCGAGCTCTCTCGAGGGAGTCGGCCGTTCCCGCGAGGCCGTTCCGATCCTGGAGGAGGGGATCGCCTACACGCGGAAGTTCGGGCTGCTGGACTCCGAGGCCTGGGTGTGGGGCAATCTCTCCGAGTCGCTGTACTCCCTCGGCCGCTGGGACCAGGCCGTCGAGGCCGCGACGAGCGCGCTGCAGCGCGGCCAGAGTGACAATCCTCAGGGGGCCAGCGCCATCTGCCTGGCCCATCTCGCGCTGAGCCGAGGGGACGTGACCGAGGCGGCGGACCGACTGGCCGCCGCCCGGGCCCACTTCGGCTCCCACGACCGCATGCCCCAGCACTCGCTCCCGCTCGCCCGTATCGCCCTCGGCGTCGCCGCCGCAGAGGGCCGCCTCCTTGACGCCCGCGCAGAACTGGGCCAGGTCCTGGATGCCGGCTTCCCGCCCGGCACCCACAGCTACGTCTGGTCCCTGCTCCTCGCCGCCGCCACCGCCGAGGCCGACGCCCGCACCCTCCCCGCCGCCGAGACAGGCCGCCGCGAGACCCTCGAACGCATCCTCGACACCGTCAAGAAGCTCATCACGGACGCCCCCGTCTGGCTCGCCCATGAGCAGTGGGTCCGCGCCGAACTCCAGCGCGCCGACGGCACGGCCGGCCCGGACACCTGGTCGCCGGTCGTCACCGCCTTCGAGGCCCTGGACCGCCCGTACGACCTCGCCCGCGTCCGCCACCGCCTCGCCGAGGCCCTGCTGACGGACGGCGCCGAACCCGACGACCGCGGCCGGGCGACCGAACTCCTCCGTCTGTCCGCCACCGTCGCCGACCACCTGGGCGCCCGCCCCCTCGCCGACGCCGTCACCCTTCTGGCTCAGCGCGCCCGGCTCACCCTGACCGGCACCCCGGCCCGCCCCGCCCTCGACCCGGCGGACTCCCTGGGCCTGACCAGCCGCGAACGGGACGTCCTGCGCCTGGTCTCCGCCGGCCGCACCAACCGCCAGATCGCCCAGGAACTCTTCATCTCCCCGAAGACCGCGAGCGTCCACGTCTCCAACATCCTGGGAAAACTGGGCGTCTCGGGCCGGGGAGAAGCTGCGGCGGTGGCACACCGCCTGGGGCTGTTCCCACCGGGGGCGGTCGTCGCCGCCGGGTCCGGGCGTGCACCGACCTTTTCACCACATCAACGGGCCCTGTCGCAAGGCCAGTTCGGCAGGGCCACCCGACCTCACCTTGGGGGA
>NZ_JBSFMT010000026.1:0-132223 GCF_053599695.1 Streptomyces sp. NPDC000878
AGAGTGATGACGACACCGAGGATCAGATGGATCCAGCCCCATGAGGTGAGGTCGAACTCGAACACGTAGTTGCGGGTGGTGACGAACACGTCGTCGTTGGCGATGGCGGCGATGCCCGCGAAGAGCGTCATCAGCCCGCCGAAGATCATCAGGACGCCGGCGAACACCAACCAGCCGCTCCCGATCCCCGTGTGCGCGGAACTCCGCGCCGCCGCACCCGAGTGGGCCCCGCTCACATGACTTGTCATTGCCGGCTCCCTAATGTTGCACGGCCCCTCACAGCAGGGGTTCCTGTTCGGCTGATCGGGTTACTTCCACTCTCGGCCTGTCGGGCATGTTGTGCACCTCAGGGCATGTGGTGGCGGCTCCCGAGACGATGAGCGGGCAGAGAGCGGCGCCGGCTCTGCCGGGGGAGGAGAACGGTCCCGCGGCCCGCTCGTGGTCCTTTGTCGGGACGGCGATCTCGATCCGGGCGCCGCTCTCGGTTCAGCGCAGGCGTCGCGAGCCGCTGTGCTGTTTCCCGGCGCCGGCCGGCGCGTCCTGGGCCTCGCGCAGGTCGGGGGCGGCGGCCTTCGCGGCGTCGTACCAGTTCCCGTAGAGGTCGGCGAAGTACGGGGCCGACATGCCGTGCAGCAGAATGCTGAGGCCGATGGTGACCGCGATGACCTGGCCCAGCAGCTCGGTCCCGGGCACGTGCTCCTCCACCAGGAGGAGTCCGAAGACCACGGAGGCCAGGCCGCGGGGTCCGAACCAGCCGACGTAGGCCACGGTGGGCAGCCGCATGCCGGTGCCGGCCGGCGCGAGGGCCACCGGGAGTATTCTGACCACCGTCAGGCTGAGTACCGCGTACGTGGGCGGATCGGAGATCAGTGTGGCGCGAGGCCGGATTCCGAGTACGGCACCGACACGCGTCGCAACCAGATCGGCCACCCCACACGGCCGCACACCGTCATGGAGCGCGCACGCTGTCCCCGGGCCGAACCATCAGGTGTCCGATCGGGCCCCGCCCGCCAGGCTCACCGGCCGCGCTCCCGGGAACCGGAACGGCAGTCGGGTCTGCCTGCGCCGCGCCTGACACGGCTGATGCGTATGCGGATGATCCATGAGGCGCGCAGCATGGTGATATGACTGGATTTACGAAGATACCCCCCTCGGTGACGACGCCCGACGTGGAGGAGACAAGGATCGGCGCGCTGCGGTTCGCGGACGGAATTCCGGACGCGGACACGTGCGAGAAGGTGTACGACAATCTGGACCTGACGCACGGTGTCGACGCGTATCTCGCGGGTCTGCCCGGAGTGTCGGTGCGGGCGATCCGACAGGGCTTCCTGGACGTGGGGGTGGCCGACAACACGGTGCTGCTGTTCTCGGGCCTGATGGACAGCGCGTCGCTCTTCCTGACCGGCAACGCCGACACCGTGTACTTCCTGAGCTTCCTCGACCTCACGGACGGGCCGGTGGCGCTACAGGTGCCGCCGGGGTGTCTGGGCACGATCGACGACATGTGGTTCCGCTGGGTGACCGACTTCGGTCTGCCCGGACCGGACCGCGGCCTCGGCGGCACGTACGTGCTGCTGCCGCCCGGCTACGACGGCCCGGTGCCCGAGGGCGGGTTGTTCGTCCACCGATGTTCCACCTGGCAGGCCGTCGTGCTGGGGCGCGCGTTCCTGGAGGGCGGCGACCCGGCGCCGGCGGTCGCGCGGATCAGGGAGACGCTGCGGATCAGCCCGTACACGCCCGGCGGTTACGGCACCAGCATCGGGTCCTTTCTCGAGGGCGCGGCGCCACTCGCACCGATCACACCCGCCGACCCGCCGGCCTTCACCGAGGGCACCGGCCTGGCGATGAACACCCTCCCGCCGAACGACTACTCCTTCTACGAGCTGCTGGACACCCTCGTCCAGGAGCAGCCCGCCGACTCGGTCGACCCGGAGGACGGTGGCGCGTTCCGCGAGATCGGCATCTTCAAGGGCCGCGACTTCGCGCCCGACGACCGGATGCGGGGCCTGCTGGAAGAGGCCGTCGTGATCGGCAACGCGAGCGCCCGCACGCTCGGCCTGCGCGCGCGCAGACAGGAGGGCTTCACCTACTACGAGGACTCGAACTGGTACAACCCGCTCTTCGTCGGCGGTTACGACTGGACGTCCCCGCCCCCGGAGGTCACTCCGGACGGGGTGCGGCTCCATCAGCCCGCCTCCGGGCGGGCACTGGACTCCCGCACCGCGTTCTTCTACATCGCCACCGGCGACACGCCCGCGATGTGCATGCGCCTGACAGGCGTCGGCTCCCAGTACCTGATGGTCGCCTCCGATGCCACCGGCCGGCCGTTCGACGGTGCCCGCCGCTACCGGCTGACACTGCCGGACGGAATCCCCGCCGCACGCTTCTGGTCCGTCACCCTCTACGACAACCAGACCCGCTCCATGCTGCAGACCCCGCAGCGGTACCCCTGGGCGGGCAGCCAGACCTACCCGGGCCCCGAGGCCGCCGCGAACCAGGACGGCACCACCACCCTCCACCTCGCCCCCGAGCGCCCCGACGACGCGGCCGAGGGCACCTGGATCCAGACCATGCCCGGCAAGGGCTGGTTCGCCATCCTGCGCCTCTACAGCCCCGAGCAGCCGTTCTTCGACAAGACGTGGCAGCCGGGCGAGGTGGAACCCGCCGACTGACCTCTTTCGCTCACATCAGGCGCCGTGATTGAGAGGAATTCCATGGCCGGGACCAGCACGGATCACAAGGCGCACACGCCATTCCTTTCCCGCCCCGGTGTCCGTCGGCTCGGGCCTTTCGTCCTGATCACCGCGATCGCTCTGGTCTTCATCTTCGAGAACCGAGGCAGCATCAAGATCCGTCTTCTCGTTCCAGAGGTGACCATGCCGATATGGGGCGCCCTTCTGATCGCCTGGGGCCTCGGCATGCTTGCCTGCGCCTTCACCGTGCGTCGACGCTCCAGCCGGCATGCGCGACGGCAGAAGTAAGGAAAGGCTCACTTTCACCCGAACATGGCTCCGTCAGTGGGGGCCAGAGAACGGCGCCTCACCTGACGACTCCTTCCGCCGGATCGGAGACACCCATGAAGGACCTCAAGTTTGAGCAGAAGCGCTCGCTGTCCCGCCTTGAGGCGGCTGACCAGCTCACGGCACTCGCAGCCGCGCTGAGGGAAGGCGGGGATGCCGAACTGGAACTCGGCCCCGGAACGCTGAGCCTGCGGATCCCCGACGGCCTTCGCAGCGAGCTGGAGGTCGAGATCGGCAATGGGGAGATCGAGCTGGAGATCGAGTTCAAGTGGCCGACCGCACCGACTCGGGCAGTGCCGTCCCGGACGGTCGCAGGCACCAAGAAGGCCACGGGGCGGAAGAAGGTGCCCGCCAAGCCCGGTCGGAGCAGCACGGGTACCAGCAGGAGCAAAAGCGCGAAGCGGTCCGCTACGAAAACGCCCTGAGTCGTGCCGGGAATCTCGGGCTGACCAGCACACCCCGTTCGGCGCGCAGCCGACCTTGTCGCAGGCCGGTCAGCCGGTGGCGTTCGCAGCCGGGCCTGGCACAGGTCTCTCCACCTCGATGGACGGCCGCTTCTCAGCGCAGCGCCAGCTTCCGTAGCCGCCGCCAGTCCATGGGTGCCCTCGTCCGGGGCACGCCGGGGCGGTGGCGTGGTACGCGGACGTGCAGGGCCCGGGGGTGGATCGTGCATCGTACGGGCGTCGGCAGGGTCAGTGCCTCACCGTCGACCCCGGCTTCGATCTCGGGCTCGTCGGCGTCGATGACGACCTCCTGGGCGGTCAGCGTGGTGAGGCCGGGCGCGTGTCTCCCCGCGAGCAACTCGGCTGCCTGCGCGGCGTTGTCGACACTGACACCCAGGACGCCGAGGGCACCTGAGTCCAGGACCTCACGGTGTCCGAGGCCGGCGAGGTCGCCCATCCGGTAGGGGTTGTTGCTGACGAGCACGGCCTGGGGTCCGTCGATGGTCATGTCCGCGGTGCGGACGGCCAGCCGGGGACCGCGTCGGTGGGTCAGCAGGTCGGGAAGCGTCTGGAGGATGGTGCGGACCTTGTCGTCGCGGTAGGCGGGACTTTGCACCACGGCTGCGTAGGTGCCGAAGGACGCGTTGTTGACGAAAGCCCGCTCGCCGATGAACCCGAGGTCGACGCGGAGTTCGACGCCGTCGGTGAGCGCGTCCAGGCAGGTCGACGGGTCGTCCCGGTCGAGGCCGAGGTCGAGGGCGAAGTGGTTGCGGGTTCCGGCCGAGATCACCATGAAGGGGATGCCGTGCCTGGCGGCGACTCCGGCGACCAGGGCTTGTGTGCCGTCACCGCCTGCGACTCCGAGAAGGTCGGCGCCGTCTTCGACCGCCTTGTCGGCGAGGGCGACCACGTCCTGCTGATGAGCTGTGTCCAGCAGGAGGACGTCGGCGTCGAGCGCCTCGGCCTTTTCCCTGAGGTGGAACTTCCCCACCTTTCCGCCGCCTGATCGTGGATTCATGATGAGGAAGGGGCGCTTGGGAGGAGCAGTCCGCGTTTCCGGAGGCCCGGCCGGTTCGATGTCCCTGCTGAGTGCCGCTCTGCCGATGGAGACCGCGAGGGCCCACAAGGCAAGGGAAGCGAGTACGACCCACACCAGCTCCGCCCATGCGTAGAGCACCAACACCGCAAGCGGGGCCGCGGCGGCCAGGGTGAAGGCGAGCAGCCTGCCGATTCCACGCACGGTCAGTGCCCACCACAGGCTCGCTCCTGATACGGCCAGCCCGGCCAGCCCGGCACCCAGGAGCGCGATGCTCTTGAAGCCGGCGAACACGAGCAGGATCACTACTGCGGCGAGCCCGGCCACCAGAGCAAGCCGTGCGGACCAACGCTGTACGAGGCGACCGCGCGCCCCGGAGTCCCTGTGCATGGAGCCTCCTGCCGGTCGGGGGCACGGCCGACGCGACTGTGTGCGTGGCACCGCGTCCACTGGCGATCCCGACCGGCGAACCAGCCCGGTGTTTCCAGCCCGATCTACGGGCCTGCCTCAGGCCGCAACTCGGCCGCCACCACTGCCCATTGCACCACCCGCCCGGGGACGTGCCGAGTCCGACCGGTCCAAGTCGCCGGGGGCAGCATCCGGAGATAGGTTGGTGCATGGATATAAATACTACTATTTCACCCGTCGGGGCCGGAGTCGCACCGTCGGCTGTGGCAGCGACTCTGCCGGTTCCGCACTCGACATCGGAGCGGGCGATCCGTCCCCGACGGTCATCGCCAACGCCCTGCGCATCGGCCACCACATCGTGGAGTGTCCGCAATGAGCGAGAACCATCTCTCCGGCGACGAGACACGGCACCTCACCCCGCAGGGTCGATTCACCCGCGGCAAGGCCGCACGCGCCGACGCACCCCGTTCCAGCCACGCCGAGTTCAGGCCCCCACCGAAGCGCCCGGACCCGGTGGAGATCATCGAGAAGCAGTCCACGACGCGGGTGCCGGAACTCGTACCGATCCGCTACAGCAGGATGAGCGAGGCGCCGTTCCGCTTCTACCGAGGGGCCGCCGCCATCATGGCCGCGGACCTCGCGGAGACACCGCGCAGCGGGATCAGGGTGCAGTGTTGCGGCGACGCGCACATGCTGAACTTCCGGTTGCTGGCCTCGCCGGAACGCCACCTCATGTTCGACATCAACGACTTCGACGAGACACTGCCGGGCCCCTGGGAGTGGGACGTCAAGCGACTCTCGGCGAGTCTCGTCATCGCGGGCCGGGCGAACGGCTTCAGCTCCAAGGAGCGGGCGTCGGTGGTGCGCGCGGCCGTGCAGTCCTACCGCGAGCGCATGCGGAGCTTCGCCGGACTGGGCAATCTCGACGTCTGGTACACCCGCTTCGACGCGGACGAGCTGCAGGAGCAGCTCGCCCCGATGCTGAGCGCAGGACAGAGCGATCGCTGGGAACAAGCCCGGGAGCGGGCCCGTGCGCATGACACGCTGCAGGTCTTCGACAAGCTCACGCACGTCGTCGACGGAAGGCGTCGGATCGCTCCCGATCCACCGCTGCTGGTCCGGCTCCAGGATCTGCTGCCGGACACCGAACGCGGCGCGCTGGAGAAGGAGATCAGCCGGCTGATCGAGCGGTACGGCCAGACCGTGCAGACGGACCGCCGGTTCCTGCTGGAGAGCTACCGCGTCGCCGACATGGCCCGCAAGGTCGTCGGTGTGGGCAGTGTGGGAACCCGATGCTGGATCATCCTGCTGCTCGGCAAGGACGACGACGATCCCCTGTTCCTCCAGGCCAAGGAGGCCGACGAGTCGGTTCTGGCGCCTTACGTCGGCGGCAGCACCTTCGCCACGCAGGGCGAGCGCGTCGTCGCCGGCCAACGGCTCATGCAGGCCACCAGTGACATCTTCCTGGGATGGGAGCGCGTCCAGGGGATCGACGGCAAGCGGCGGGACTTCTACGTACGCCAGCTGCGGGACTGGAAGGGCATCGCTGAGCCCGAGAACATGTCACCGAAGCGGATGGGCCTGTTCGGCCGGCTGTGCGGTGCCACGCTGGCCCGCGCCCACGCCAGGTCCGGGGACCGGATCGCGATCGCCGCGTACCTGGGCGGCGGCGACGTCTTCGACCGCGCGCTGGCGACGTTCGCCGAGCTGTACGCGGACCAGAACGAGAAGGACCACCAAGCCCTGGTCGATGCCATCCAAGCGGGACGGGTCCCGGCCGAAGCGGCCTGACGGCCACACCAGAAGGGGCGAGGTCCGAAGACCCCGCCCGCTACCACCAAAACCTCAGCTCACGGCCAGACAAGGCAGTACGGCTGATGCCCAGCCTCATGCAGCCGATGGCTGAAGTCCTGCCACTCGTGCAGCAGTTGGTAGACATTGAACGCGTCCCGAGGCCCGCCCCGGTCCGGCACCGTCGACCAGATGAACGCCGCCGCGCCGACCGCCTCCTCGCCGATCCCGCGCAACGGGTCGACGACGGTCATCGGCAGCTTCACCACCGCGTAGTCCGGGTGCAGCACGACCAGTTCCAGCGGCGGCACCTTGTTGAGGGGGACGCCCTCGATGCCCGTGAGGACCATCGCGGCCATCGTTTCGGGCTTGATCTTGGTGAACATGCCGTTCATGCCGAGTTCGTCGCCGCCGAGTTCCTCGGGGCGCATCGAGATCGGGACGCGGGCTGCCGTGGCGCCGTCCGGCGCGCCGAAGTATTTGTACGTCACCCCCACCCGACCACCATTCCCGCTCGCTGCCCGGAGTCGCTCGACCCTCCGGTCGAGGCCCTCGGGCACACCGTTCGATCCCGGGCCCTGCCCAGGACCCATTCCCTGCCGTGCCGCTTCTGCCGCTGCCGCTTCCTCCACGTCGCGTCGGTGCCTTCCCCGCCGGGCACGTCGAGGACCCAGGTCGTCAGTCCCCTCGCCCAGTCCGCCACCGCGATGCATATCTCCACCCGACTGCTTTTCTAGGACGCGCGAGCCCCGTCGCGCAACCCGATCATCGTGTCAGTGACCTCCCCCACGACCGCCCGCCGAAACGTGCGTTGAAACACCTGTCCGCAGGATCTTCGCAGCCTCTGAACACCATCGTCCGCCCATCGTCCGTATGTACGGACCGAATGAGCTGTGTGTATCAGTGTGTATCCGTGTGTGTCCCGTCCCAGTTTCGCAGACGGGTGGGGCCGACGGGCCGCTGTCCGGCCGCCTACCCTGAGGGGGTCACTGGCAACCGGAGCCCGAGAAGTCGGAGAAGTCGCAGGTCATGAGCGAAACGTCTAGCGGGGCAGCCAGCGGAATGGCGAGTGGGTTGCCCTATTCATACGAAGCGCCCGTCTCGCAGGGCCTGTTCGACCGTGCGACGGCCGTCACACCCGGCGGAGTCAACTCGCCGGTGCGTGCCTTCCGTGCCGTGGGCGGTACGCCCCGGTTCATGGTGTCGGGGCGTGGCCCATATCTCACCGACGCCGACGGGCGCGAATACGTCGACCTCGTCTGCTCCTGGGGGCCGATGATCCTCGGCCACTCCCGCCCCGAGGTCATCGCCGCCGTCCAGGAGGCCGTCTCGCGCGGCACCTCCTTCGGTACGCCGGGAGAGGGGGAGGTCGCGCTCGCCGAGGAGATGGTCGATCGCATCGACCCTCTTGAGCAGGTGCGGCTCGTCTCCAGCGGGACCGAGGCCACCATGTCCGCGATCCGCCTCGCCCGCGGCTTCACCCGGCGCGCCAAGGTGATCAAGTTCGCCGGCTGTTACCACGGTCACGTCGATTCGCTGCTCGCCGCCGCCGGCTCCGGTGTCGCCACCTTCGCGCTGCCCGACACCCCCGGCGTCACCGGCGCCCAGGCCGGCGACACGATCGTCCTCCCCTACAACGACCTCGACGCCGTGCACGCCGCCTTCGCCGCGCACCCCGGCGAGATCGCCTGCCTCATCACCGAGGCCTCCCCGGGCAACATGGGCGTCGTACCGCCGCTGCCCGGCTTCAATCAGGGGCTGAAGGACGCTTGTGCGGCGAACGGTGCGCTTTACATCTCCGACGAGGTCATGACCGGGTTCCGTACCAGTCGTAGCGGGTGGTTCGGGATCGACGGCGTACGGCCCGATCTCATGACCTTCGGCAAGGTCATGGGCGGGGGATTCCCCGCCGCCGCCTTCGGTGGGCGGGCCGATGTCATGGGCCACCTCGCTCCCGCCGGGCCCGTCTACCAGGCCGGCACCCTCTCCGGTAACCCCGTCGCCACCGCCGCCGGGCTCGCCCAGCTGCGGCTGCTCGACGAGGCCGCGTACGTCACCGTCGACGCCGTCTCCGCGCAGTTGCAGGAGCTTGTCCATGACGCGCTGAGCAAGGAAGGCGTCGCGCACACCGTGCAGAACGCCTCCAACATGTTCTCCGTCTTCTTCACCGACCAGCCCGTGCGCGACTACGAGGGTGCCAAGGCGCAGGAGTCGTTCCGCTTCAACGCCTTCTTCCACTCCATGCTGGCGAGCGGCGTCTACCTCCCGCCCTCGTCCTTCGAGTCCTGGTTCGTCTCCACCGCGCACGACGAGCGGGCCATCCAGAAAATCGCCGACGCCCTCCCGGCGGCGGCCCGTGCGGCGGCGGAGGCCACGGCAGCATGAGCGACATCAGCAACGAGAGCGGCAACGAGAACAGCAACTCCGACAGCGACATCACCGTCGTCCACCTCATGCGGCACGGTGAAGTCGCCAACCCTGATGGGGTGTTGTACGGGCGACTGGCCGGCTACCACCTCTCCGACCTCGGGCGCCGCATGGCCGACCGCGTCGCCGAGCACCTCGCCTCCCGCGACGTCACGCACGTCGGTGCCTCCCCGCTGGAGCGGGCGCAGGAGACCGCGACGCCCATCGCCAAGGCGCACGTGCTCGATCTCGCCTCCGACGAGCGGCTCATCGAGGCCGACAACGTCTTCCAGGGCAAGACCTTCGGCGTCGGGGACGGCGCCCTCAAGCGGCCCGAGAACTGGAAGCACCTGGTCAACCCGTTCAAGCCGTCCTGGGGGGAGCCGTACGTCGACCAGGTCGTACGGATGATGGGGGCGCTGGACGCCGCCAAGGACGCCGCCCGTGGGCACGAGGCCGTGCTCGTCAGTCACCAGCTGCCGATCTGGATCGTGCGCAGCTATGTGGAGCGGCGGCGGCTCTGGCACGACCCCCGCAAGCGGCAGTGCACGCTCGCCTCCCTCACCAGCTTCACCTACCGCGGCGACAAGATCGTGTCCGTCGGCTACAGCGAGCCCGCCCGTGATCTCGTCCCGGCCCATCTCCTCGCCGGCGCCAAGCCGGTGAAGGGGAAGGACAAGGCCTTCGGGGCCTGAGTGCCCCTCTGGGGGAAGTGTCCCTAGTGACACGACTGTTGCAATTGTTCCCAAGTGCATAACAATGCGAGGAACCTCCCTCTTCGTCGTGCCCTCTGACTGGGTGACCACCGGCGGGTACGACGAATGGGGAACACATGCACGTCAAGAAGGGTGCCGACGGCTTCAGCCGACGAGGTGCGCTCGGCCTCGGCCTCGGGGCCGCCGCCGCTCTCGGTACCGCCGGCTGCGGGACCGTCCTGCAAGACGGGTCCACCGGGGCCGGAGGTTCCGGTGACAACGGACCTTCTGCGAAGCCGTCGCCCACCGCCACCGCCAAGCCCATCGGCGACGGCTCCACCTCCTTCACCGGCAAGCAGCCCCACCAGCCCGGCAGGCCAGTACCGCTGGAGGCCGGCCAGACCCCTCCCCAGTTCGTGATCTTCTCCTGGGACGGCGCCGGGGAGGTCGGCAACGGCCTCTTCCCCCGCTTCCTGGAGCTGGCCAAGACCCACGGCGCCCACATGACCTTCTTCCTCTCCGGGCTCTACCTCCTCCCCGAGTCGCAGAAGCGCAAGTACCTCCCGCCGAACAACGCCCCCGGTGCCTCCGACATCGGCTACCTCACCGACGAGCACGTCAAGATGACGCTGGCCAACGTCCGCCAGGCCTGGCTCGACGGGCACGAGATAGGCACCCACTTCAACGGCCACTTCTGCTCCGGCTACGGCACCGTCGCCAACTGGACGCCCCAGCAGTGGCGCAGCGAGATCGACCAGGCCAAGGGGTTCGTCAAGGAGTGGCGGACCAACACCGGGTGGACCGACCTGCCCGCCCTCCCCTTCGACTACGACAAGGAGCTGATCGGCGGGCGTACTCCCTGTCTCCTCGGGCAGAACAACCTGCTGCCCACCGCCCGTGAACTCGGCTGGCGCTACGACGCCTCCTCGCCCGGCGGCAGGCAGGTGTGGCCCACGAAGACGAACGGCGTCTGGGACCTGCCCCTCCAGGCGATACCTTTCCCCGGCCGCCAGTTCGAGGTCCTCTCCATGGACTACAACATGCTCGCCAACCAGTCGATCAACTCGACCAACGCCCCCGCCTACAACTACCCGGCCTGGCGCGAGCAGGCGGCCGGCGCCTACATCGCCGGTTTCCAGCGGGCGTACGAGACGAACCGCGCCCCCTTCTTCATCGGCAACCACTTCGAGCACTGGAACGGCGGCATCTACATGGACGCCGTCGAGGCCGCCCTCAAGCACATCGCCCAGGAGAAGGAGAAGGGTGAGGACATCAGGCTCGTCTCGTTCCGGCAGTACGTCGACTGGATGGACGTACAGAAGCCGGAGGTGCTGGAGAAGCTGCGGACCCTCGATGTCGGACAGCAGCCGGTGGGTGGCTGGAAGGAGTTCCTCGCCGCGGCGCCCAAGACCTCCGCGTCGAGCACCGGAAACGCCGCCTGAAATGCGGGTTCACTCGGATTCGCCTGTCAGTGCGCGCGCCGGTCACAGCAACCGACCTGCTTGTCTGCTGGGGGTCCGGGGGTCGTCCCCCGGGATGGTGCAGTCGCCCGCAAGGGGGGTGCGCAAGATCCTCGGAACGGACATGCGAAACTTTTCACATGAGTGCCGCCAGCCGCGCCCCCCTCTCCTCGAACCGTCCCCGTGGCCATGTCAGTAGCCGCAGGGCCATGGCGCTCACCGCCACGGTCGCTGCCTCCGCGTTCGTCCTGACCGCGTGCGGTTCCGGCGGTACGTCCGGGGGCTCGGGCGACACCAACTTCGTCACCGGGACCGACGGCATCGCCACCGTCGCCAAGGGCGAGCGCGTCGCCGCCCCCGATCTCTCCGGCCCGACCATCGACGGCAAGCAGCTCGACGTCGCCGACTACAAGGGCAAGGTCGTCGTCATCAACGTGTGGGGTTCGTGGTGCGGGCCCTGCCGGCTGGAGGCGAAAAACTTCGTTGCCGTCTCCGCCGACCTCAAGGACCAAGGGGTCCAGTTCGTCGGCATCAACACCCGTGACACCAGCACCGGTCCGGCGGTCGCCTTCGAGAAGCAGTACGGGGTCACGTACCCGAGTCTGTACGACCCCACGGGCAAGCTGATGCTCCGCTTCAAGAAGGGCACGCTCAACCCGCAGGCCATCCCCTCCACCCTGATCCTCGACCGGCAGGGGAAGATCGCCGCCCGTACGCTCCAGGCGCTCAGCGAGGACAACCTCCGCAAGATGCTCAAGCCCGTCCTCGCGGAGAAGTGACGTGAGCGGCGCGATCACGGACGTGACCGGCGTGCTCACACTCGCCGCCTCCGTCCCCGAGGCCAACCAGACCGTGCTGAACGGCGCCCTGATACTGGCCCTCCCCATCGCCCTGCTCGGCGGGCTCGTCTCCTTCTTCTCGCCCTGCGTGCTGCCCCTCGTACCCGGCTATCTGTCGTACGTCACAGGGGTCACCGGCACCGACCTCGGCGAGGCCCGCCGGGGGCGGATGGTCGCCGGGGCCTCGCTCTTCGTGCTCGGGTTCACCGCCGTGTTCGTGTCCACGGGCGCCCTGTTCGGGTACTTCGGGCAGACACTGCAGGAGCACCAGGACACGCTGTCCAAGGTGCTCGGCGTCCTCATGATCCTCATGGGGATCTTCTTCATGGGCATGATGCCCTGGCTCACCCAGCGCGAGTTCCGCTTCCACAAGAAGCCGGTCAGCGGCCTGCTCGGCGCCCCCGTCCTCGGCGCGCTGTTCGGCATCGGCTGGACGCCCTGCATCGGCCCGACCCTCGCCTCCGTCAACAGCCTCGCCTTCGACCAGGCCAGCGCCGGACGCGGGGCCATCCTGACCGTCGCCTACTGCATCGGCCTCGGCGTGCCCTTCGTCCTCGCGGCGGTCGCCTTCCGCAAGGCGCTCGGTGCCTTCGGCTGGGTCAAGCGCCACTATGTCTGGGTCATGCGCATCGGCGGGACGATGATGATCCTTACCGGTGTGCTGCTCCTTACCGGCGCGTGGGACCGTCTTGTGCAGGAGATGCAGACCTGGTCCAACGGCTTCACTGTGGGGATCTGATCGATGAGCAACACCACCACCGGCAGCAGCACCCCGGTCACTTCCGACGACCAGGAACTCGGCGCCGCCGCCTCCCAGCTGTCCACCGCCCCCCAGGAGGACGCGCCGGGCCCGCCCTCCATGGGTGTCATCGGCTGGGCCCGCTGGTTCTGGCGGCAGCTCACCTCGATGCGGGTCGCGCTGCTGCTGTTGTTCCTGCTGTCGCTCGGGGCGATCCCCGGCTCGCTGATCCCGCAGTCGGGGACCGACGAGACCAAGGTCGCCGACTTCATGCAGCGGCACAGCTTCGTGGGGCCGATCTACGACAAGCTCGGGCTGTTCCACGTGTACAGCTCGGTGTGGTTCTCGTCGATCTACATCCTCCTCTTCGTCTCCCTCATCGGCTGCATCGTGCCCCGCACCTGGCAGTTCGTGGGCCAGCTGCGCAGCCGTCCGCCGGGCGCGCCCCGCCGCCTGAACCGGCTGCCCGCCTACACGACGTGGCGTACGGAGACCGAGCCCGAGCAGGTGCGCGAGGCAGCCCTCGTACTGCTGAGGAAGCGGCGTTTCCGCGCCCACCTCGCCGGGGACGCGGTCGCCGCCGAGAAGGGCTATCTGCGGGAGGTCGGCAACCTCGCCTTCCACATCGCGCTGATCGTGATGCTGACCGCGTTCGCCTGGGGCCAGCTGTACAAGTCCGAGGGCAACAAGCTGATCCTCGAAGGCGACGGCTTCTCCAACACGCTCACCCAGTACGACGACTTCAAGTCCGGCACCCTCTTCGACACCGACGACCTCGACCCCTTCAGCTTCACCCTGAAGGACTTCAAGGGCACGTACGAGGTGTCCGGGCCCAACCGCGGCACCCCGCGCACCTACGAGGCCGACGTCAACTACAGCGTGGGCGCGTACGGCAAGGACCAGAAGCGCACGATCAAGGTCAACGAGCCGCTGGTGATCGGCGACTCGAAGGTCTACCTCACCGCCCACGGCTACGCGCCCGTCATCACCGTCCGCGACGGCAAGGGCGACGTCGTCTACAGCCAGCCCGTGGCCCTCCTTCCCCTCGACTCCAACGTCACCTCCTCCGGCGCGATCAAGGTCATGGACGGCTACCGCAACGCCAAGGGCGTCGCCGAACAGCTCGGCTTCCAGGCCTTCTTCCTGCCCACCTATGTGCCGGGCAACGAGATCGCCTCGCAGTTCCCCGCGCTCGACAACCCGGTGCTGAACCTGATCGGCTACCACGGCGACCTCGGCGTCAACGCGGGCATCCCGCAGAGCGTGTACCAGCTCGACAAGAGCCACATGAAGGTGTTCAAGGACGCCAAGGGCAAGGAAGTACGGGAGAACCTGAAGCCCGGCGAGACCATGACCCTCCCGAACGGCGCCGGCTCGGTCACCTACGAGGGCACCCAGGAGTGGGCCAACTTCCAGGTCACCCGGCAGCCCGCCAGCGGCTGGGCGCTCGCCGGCGCGATCGTCGCCATCTTCGGCCTCGCCGGTTCCCTGTTCATCCAGCGCCGCCGGGTGTGGGTGCGGGCGGTCAAGGGCTCCGACGGCGTCACCGTCGTCGAGCTGGGCGGCCTCGGCCGCAGCGAGTCCGCCAAGGTGCCCGAGGAACTCGGCGACCTCGCCGGAATCCTGTACGACCAGGCGCCGGGCGCGCCCGATCCTGATACCCCTGTCTCCGAGACCCCCGACCCCAAAGTCGTACCTGCCGAAGGGGCTGAGAAGTAAATGTCCGCTCTCGCCACCGCGACCGACCTCGTCCACACGACGACTCTCGCCGCCGCGACCAACGAGAACCTCGCGAACATCAGCAACACGCTGATCTACTCCGCGATGGCCGTCTACACCCTGGCCTTCTTCACCTACATCGCCGAGTGGACCTTCGGCAGCCGCAGCAAGATCAGCCGTACGGCCGCCGCGCTCACCGCGAAGCCGGCCGGGGCGGCCGGTGCGAAGGCGCCGGAGGTGACCGTCAAGAACGCCGGCGGGACCGCCGTACTGGAGCGGCCGAAGGTCGTCGTACGGGCCGCGGCCGGGGCCCGGGACGTGCCGGACGGGCCCGGTGCCCACGGCGGGGACGAGCAGGGCGACCTCTACGGGCGCATCGCCGTGTCCCTCACGGTCGTCGCGTTCCTCGTCGAGTTCGCCGGGGTGCTGGCCCGCGCGCTGTCCGTGCAGCGGGCGCCGTGGGGCAACATGTACGAGTTCAACCTCACCTTCTCCACCACGGCCGTGGGCGTGTACCTCGTCTTCCTCGCGCTGAAGAAGGACATCCGCTGGCTCGGCCTGCCCCTGGTGACGAGCGTCCTGCTCGACCTCGGACTCGCGGTCACCGTCCTGTACACCGCGAGCGACCAGCTGGTGCCGGCGCTCCACTCGTACTGGCTGTACATCCACGTCTCCACGGCGATCCTCTGCGGTGCCGTCTTCTACGTGGGCGCGGTCGCCACGATCCTGTACCTCTTCAAGGACTCGTACGAGAACAAGCTCGCGTCCGGCGGCAAGCCCGGCACCTTCGCGACCTCCGTCATGGAACGGCTGCCCGCCTCCGCGTCCCTCGACAAGTTCTCGTACCGCGTCAACGCGGCCGTCTTCCCGCTGTGGACGTTCACGATCATCGCGGGCGCGATCTGGGCGGGCGACGCGTGGGGCCGCTACTGGGGCTGGGACCCCAAGGAGACCTGGGCGTTCATCACCTGGGTCGCCTACGCCACCTACCTGCACGCCCGCGCCACGGCCGGCTGGAAGGGCCGCAAGGCCGCGTACATCGCGCTGATCGCCTTCGCGTGCTTCCTCTTCAACTACTACGGCGTCAACATCTTCGTCAGCGGCAAGCACTCGTACGCCGGAGTCTGAGCCGCGACTCGACTGCGCCGAAGGCCGGTTCCTGTGACTCAGGTCACGGGAACCGGCCTTCGGCGTACGGACAGGTAAAGGGGCGTGGACACGAATCACAAGCTGCCGACCGACCCCGACAAGATGCTCGACTGGCTGTACGGGAAGGGTTACGACGGCGGCAGGCAGTCCTTCTCCGGGGGCTTCCCGGTCGGCCAGGCGATCTCCACGAAGCGGGCGTGTCGGTCGGCGGTCAGTTCCACGATCGGTACGGCCTTGTCGTACGGGTTGCCGTAGTTGTCGAGGCAGATCCAGCCGCTCGCGCCGTTCACCCGCCCCGAGGAGCCCTTGATGAGGGTCCACTCGTCGCCCACGTCGGCGAGTGTCGGCGCGGTCTGACCGCGGGGCGTGGCCTCGCGGATGCCCTCGACGGTGAGCCGCATCGCGTCGTACGCCACGATCAGCTGGCCGTCCTCCAGGTCGATCTCGCCGATCGGCAGGGGCTCGTCGGCCTTGGCCGTCCTGTTGGCCTGGGCGGCGGTCAGCAGGTCGCTCAGATCCTGGGCGTCCGCCGCCGAACCCCCGGTCTCCGGGGGGTTCTTGATCCAGGCGTCCGGGTGGGCGAGGGCGCTGTAGCGGACCGAGATGCCGTGCTTGAGGGCATCGGGGTCGAGCTTCGCGTCGCCGGTGAGGTAGGAGGCGTCGTCACCGGTGAGGATGGTGAACTCCCGCTGCTGGCAGCCTCGTTCGCCAAGTGCGTTGATGAACTGGCGCAGTTGGGTGTGGCGGCCGGCGAACAGGATGGTGTTCACGGCGGGCGCGGTGTCGCAGACCAGCTCCCTGATCTGCCGGAAGTCGTTGGCGGTCGTGCCCTCCTTGGTGCGGTCGTCGAGCGGAGTGAAGGGCCACGGCTGGTAGCGCGAGCCCGTCAGCAGCTTCTCGAACGAGGCTTGCAGGGTGAGCGTGTACGGGTCGCCCGGATCGTCGTACACCAGCACCGCCTTGTCGGCCGCCACGTCGGCGAAGGAGGCGAGGGCGCGGGCCTCGTCGGTGTTTGTGGGGGCGACACGGGCCAGCCCCGGGAAGGGTTCGAGGCCCACCGGGTTGCCCTGCTGGCCGTTGGCGAGGCTGTCGGCCGTGATGGAGGTGCCGACGACGGGGATGCCACGGCGGGTCAGCTCCTTCACCGCCCGGGCGTTCTCCTCCGTGCTCAGCCCTATCCCGGTGACCGCGCGCAGCCGGTCCGAGGTGGTCGTCATCTTCTCCAGCTGGTCGACCGTGTGCTCCCAATGGGCGCCGGTGCGGCCCGGGTTGGCGAGCACCAGCCGGATCGGCGGACCCTCGCCGTTCGCGTCGTGGTTCACCTTCCACTGGGCGAGATACGCGCCCTGGAGTTCGTGCAGCACATCCCCGAGGTTGTCCGCGTCGGTCGCGGTGAACGGCTCGAACAGGGCGACGGTGACGTAGTCGTCGCCGAGCGAGTCGTTCTCGCGGTCGATCGCCCTGATGGTGTCGGCGAGTACACCGCGGCCGAAGTAGTAGTCGGTGTACGAGACGCCCACGCACTCCTGGCTGCCTTCCGGCCGCTCCACGCCGGGCGCGCACGAACGGTCGTCGTACGTCCACTCCTTGACGCCGTACGTCAGCCCGGCCACCAGCCCCGCGACCAGCAGCAGAGCCAGGAACCGGCGGAGGGGGATCTCCCAGACCTCCTCGCGCAACCGCATCCCGATGCCCCTGAAACCCCTGCGGACCATCACGCGCCTCCGTCGTTCCGGTTCGGGTTCGGGTCGTCGGCGGAGTCCTCGTCACCCGGGGTGCGCAGCGGGCGCCCGGCCAGCGCGGCCTCGGGCCACTCCTGCGAGGCCTGCCAGAGCAGCGCGTTGCTGGCGCGCGGGTCGTTGGACAGCTGCTCCAGCTCGTAGCGCAGCCGGGAGCACAGCGTGCGGTCGGGCAGCACCAGCGGATCGGTCAACTGCCAGACGGCGTTCAGGAGTCGGCGTACCCGCAGATGCAGTACGGCGTCCACGTCGTCCGGCGGCCGTTGCTCGGCGTCGGTGTGGCCGAAGGCGATCCGGGCGCGGTGGTGGTCGCCGCCCGCGAAGTCGTGGCCCTCGGTGTCGTGGGCGTGGAAGTAGGGCGCGGACGCGACGAACAGGAGCGTGTCGAGCCAGGTGCGGGTGTCGAGGGTGTGGAAGGTGTCGCGGAGATAGGCGACCGCCGGTCCGGTGTCGCCGAGGGCGAGTTCGTGGTGGAGGCGGTAGCGGGCCGCCGACGGCTCGGGTCCCTCGTAGTGCTGGATGAGGGTCTCGTGGACGTCCCGCCACTTGCCGTGGTCGGCGTGCCGGTGGTGCAGGCGCAGCAGGAGCAGGGTGCGGACGAAGGCGTCGCCGACGAACTGCCCGGGTACGGCGGGCAGTCCCTCCGCCGTGAGCCGGGTCTCCAGGGCGCGCACGCTCGACGGGCCGAAGTCGTCCGGGAGCCCGGCGGCGGCGAGCACACAGGCCGAGTCGTGGTCGTGGGCGGCGGCCAGCACGGTGAGTTCGTCGAGCCGGTCGGCGGGGACGAGCCGGTCGAGGAGTTCGCGGTAGGCGGGCAGGCCCTCGCGGTCCTCGTGCAGGACGAGTTCGGCGGTGAGCAGGGCGCCGAAGGGCGCGGTGGGCGGCAGTTGGGGCAGGTTCTGCCGGGCGGACTCGGCGAGCAGTGCGATGCCCAGCGGGTTTCCGCACGTCAACCGGTGGGTGGCGGGCGGGAGTTCGGGCGGTACGGGCACCGCCGTACCCGTGCAGACCGCGTCGACGATGTGCAGGGTGTCGTCGGAGGAGAGCGGCGGCAGCGACACCAGCAGGGCCCGGGAGGCGGCCGTGTCGGCCGGGGTCCAGCGGGTGCGCTGGGCGGTCTCGCGCAGGTCCCGGCGTACGGCGTTGCGCAGCGAGGACTGGCCGCCGCTGCCGCGCACGGCGGCGATGAAGGCGACCTGGTCGGCGATCCCCTCGGACCGGTCGCGCAGCACCTGCTCGATGAGTTCGCGGCCGGGCGACCCCTGGGCGTTGTCGACCAGCACCAGCGGGCGGCCGAGCCGCTGCAAGTGCGCCCGCATCCCGGTGTAGGCGTCGGTGAGGTCGGCGAGCAGGGCGCGGACGAGATAGCGCTCGGCGTGCTCGCGGGAGGTGCCGCCGGCCCTGAAGTGGTCGGAGAGCAGCCGGAGTCCGAGTTGGGCACGGTCGCCGGCGTTCGGATACGTCCGGTACCAGGTGGACGCCCGGCGCTGCCGCGCACCCGAGGAGCGTTCCGTCATGGCCTCCAGCGTCGCCTCGATGACCGCCGACACCAGCGGGTCGTCGCTGATCGCCGCCGCGACCGCCTTCGCGGCCACCCGGCCCGCCCAGCGCGCGGCGAACCCGCTGAACCACGAGCCGCTCTCGTTGAGCAGCAGCATCCGCTGGACCTCCCACCGGATGCGCTCGGTGTCGGCGTTGCCCCAGCCGCCGGCGGCCACCGCGATCAGCCCCGACATCAGCCGGGGGAAGGCGATCCGCCGGGCGCCGGTGACCGGTTCGGCGAGCTGCTCGGCGATCACGAGAAGCGCCTGCGCGAGCGGCGACCAGGCCTGCGCAGGGCGCGACTCGAACGACCCGCTGAATTGCGGGTCCTCGCAGTCGATCAGCGCGATCGGGGTGTGCCCCTGGTAGGCGGCGCGCAGCTCACGCAGCACCGCGCTCTTGCCGAGCCCGCGCCCGGCGGTGAGCACGACGAACGGCAGCTCGCGGGGGTGTTCGAGAGGGGCGGCGATGTGATGGTGGGGCCGCAGTCCGATGAGCCGGGGCGCGAGCCCCGGCGGCTCGGTGTCGAAGAGCGCCCCGCGTCCGTGCAGCCGTCTGAGCACCGCATCCCTCCCCCTGGCGCGGTTCAAAGTGCTGTTCAGTCTGCTGTGTGGTGCAGCAACACCAGTGTAAGAAGAGGGAGTTGCATCGGTCCAGATAGTGAGATGTCCGTTGAGTTACGAAATTATCGGCCCGATGCTCAGCTTTGTCTGGAGTCCTACTCGACGGTGATCGAGTCGAGTTGGCCCCGCAGATAGACGTGCGAGTCGAAGGGTTCGTACGCGACCCGGCCCACCGGCGCGGGCACGGACTCGACGATCGTGCCCGGGGAGCACTCGCCGAAGTACACGAGGGACATCAGCTCCTCGGCGGGCGGATCGGCCGGCGGCGGCAGCACGCGATGCCGCCCGGACCGCCACCGGTCACCCGTCCAACGGGCCATCAGGTCACCGATGTTGATGGTGAACGCCGCCGGATCGAAGGGCGCGTCCTCCCAGCCGCCCTCGTCGGTGTAGACCTGCAGCCCGCCCTTCCCGGCCTGCCGGTCGAGGATGGTGACGGTCCCGAAGTCGGTGTGCGGCCCGATCCGGAACTGCCCCGGCTCCGGCTCGCCGACGACCTCGATCCCCGGGTACCAGTTGATGTTGAAGCCGTAGGTCGGATGGTCCATGTGCCGGGAGAAGAAGTCGGATTCGAGCCCGAGGGCGTCACCGAGGAGGGTGAGCAGCTCCTTCTCCAGCTCGCCCATCCGGTCGAGGTACTCCTCGCACAGCGCCCGCAGTTCGGGTGCCTCGGCGGGCCAGACGTTGGGCGCGTACCACTCGGCGTTGACGGCCGGGTCGTCGAACGGCTCGTGCGTGGCGAAGGACAGCGACTCCTTGAGGTCGGGCGGAGTCTCGGTCCCTTCCGAATACCCGTTGGCCTCGGCCCCGGGCCCGAGCCACCCCCGCCCCCCGACCTTCACCGCGTACCGCTCCTTCACCTCGGCGGGCAGTGCGAAGAAGGCCCGGGCCGCCTCCCGGACCCCGGCCCGCAGGCCGGGATCGACGCCGTGCCCGGTGACCAGCAGGAAACCGGCGGTCTGGAGGGCCTCGTCGACGGTACGGGCGATGGCGGCGCGGGTGTCGGCGTCCCCGGAGAGCCAGGGGCGCAGGTCGACGGTCGGGATACGTGGGCCGGCGGGGGCCGCTGCCGACGTGGGCTTGCTCGACGTGGGGTTACTCACCGATGTCCTCGTTCCACAGTGCGGGATTGTTCTTGATGAAGTCGCGCATCAGTTCGACGCACTCGGGATCGTCGAGCAGCACGATCTCGACGCCGTGCTCGGCGAGCCAGTCGTGGCCGCCGTGAAAGGTGACGGCCTCACCCACGACCACCCGGGAGATACCGAACTGCCGGACCAGGCCGGAGCAGTACCAGCAGGGCGAGAGCGTGGTGACCATGGTCGTCCCACGGTACGAGCGCTGCCGTCCCGCGTTCCGGAACGCGGCCGTCTCCCCGTGCGTCGAGGGGTCGCCGTCCTGGACCCGCCGGTTGTGCCCACGCCCGAGGAGCGTGCCGTCGGCCCCGAAGAGCGCGGCGCCGATCGGGATACCGCCCTCGGCGAGCCCGGCACGGGCTTCGGAGACGGCGACGGCGAGCCACGAACGGGCCTGGGCCAGTACCGCTGCCTGATCCGGCTGATCCACCTGATTCATGGGTCCACTCTCCTTGGACGGAAACACCGGGGCAACGTGCGGAAAGTACTCTCCGGACATCCCGCAGCAGGACGAAGTGTCAGCGCCCCTGGAGGCACCCGTGCCCGCACTCACCCTCCGTGAAGTCCTGACCCTCGACCCGGTCCGCGCCGCCGAGCCCGAACTGCTCACCGGCGAGGCCGCGTTGGACCGCCCCGTGCGCTGGGTCCACTCCAGCGAGGTGTACGAGGGCGCGAACTTCCTGGACGGCGGCGAGCTGCTGCTGACCAACGGTTTCGGCCTCACCGACACGGACGAGGAGGTGCGGCGCCGGTACGTCCGTGAGCTGACCGCCCGGGGTGCGGCGGGCCTCGCGGTGGAGATCGGCCGCTCGCTCCCGGCGATGCCGCCCGAGGTGACGGACGAGGCCCGCCGCCTGGGCCTGCCCCTCCTGGCGTTCCACCGGGTCGTCCCCTTCGTACGCATCACCGAGGCCGCCAACCGCGCGATCGTCGCCCGGGGCCTGTCCGGCCGTACGGTGGTCCGCCCCTGGGGCGACGACCACACGGCCGCCCTGCTCGCCGACCTGGCCGACGGCCAGGCCCTCAACCAGCCCGAGGTCGAGGCCCGCGCCGCGCTGTCCGGCTTCCACCCGGGCCCCGGCGCTCGCCTGATCGGCGTCTCGGTGCACGGCACGCGGGACGTCGGCGCGGTGGACCGGGCGGCACGCACCCTGGGCGGGGCGGTGCTGCGGGCCGCGTTCCCGGGGGATGTGCTGGCGCTGGTCGCGGTGCTGCCGGGGACGGGGTCGTGGGCAGGAGCGGGCCCGAGGGCTGGTGCTGGAGCTGGAGCTGGGGCGAAGACGGTACGGGACCCGGTACGGGCGGTGCAGGACGCCTTCCGTACGGCGGCTGCCGCCCCCGGCCTCACCGTCGCCGTGGGCCACGCCGTCGACGCCGGCAGCGGCTGGCTGCGCTGGAGCGAGACGTTGCGTGCGGCCCGTACGACGCTGGAACTGGCACTGACGGTGCCGCCCCCGGAGCCGAACGCACCCCAGGGCCCCCTGGTGACGTCGTCCAGGGCCCTCGCCTTGGAACGGGAACTGACCCGAGGCGGAGTCGACGCCAACCAGGACCGCCTGACCCGCCTGGTCCAGCACACCCTGGGCCCCCTGCTGGCCTGGGAGGCGGCCCACCCCAGCGACCTGGTCCGCACCCTGGAGGTCCACCTCCGCAACGGCTGCTCGCCCACCCGCACGGCGACCCTCCTCCACATCGGCCGCCAGTCCCTCTACCAGCGCCTGGAACGCATCGAGTCCCTCCTCGGCCTGGAGATCGACGACCCCGACCTGCTGGGCGAGCTGCTGACGGCGGCGTGCGCGTGGCGGGTGGTACGGGGGACCGGGGCGGCGGGGGCGGGAGCGGGGGGCCTGCGGACGGTGGCGTAGGAGGCCCAGAGGTCCAGGAGCGGGGGCGGGGGGCGGCCGGAAAAGCGTGTGAACACCGGACCCCGCCCGCCCAGAATGCCCCTGTGACCCACGCCCATATCCATGCCCATGCGCATGTCCTGTGCGGGCTCGCCACCAACACCGCCCTGCCGGCCGAGCTGATCGACCGGCTGATCGCGGTCGCGGCTGCGGACGTCGACTTCGTGGACGACCTCGCCTGTCGCGCGGACCTCAGTCACGCGCAGACGCTCGCCCTGTTCGCACGCGTCCCGGAGACCGGCGTACTGCTGGCCCGCGAGGGTCGTCTGACGGCCGCCGACGTCGATCCCGCCGCCCAGCCGGACACCGCTCTCGCGCTGCTGGACGAGGGGCGCGGCGAACCGGAGTGGGCCCGGCTCCTCGCGGCGGACCCGTGGGCCGTGCGCCGGGAGCGACTGGCCGCCTGCGCGGGCCTGTCGCCCGACGTGGCAGAGACGCTCGCCGCCGACCCGGACCCGCGAGTCGCCGCGGAACTCGCCCTGCGGACGACGGTTCCGGAGGTCGCCACGAGGCTCGCGGAGCATCCGCACGCCGACGTCCGCCGGGCGCTGGCCTGGAACGAGGCGGTGCCACCGGCCGTACTGGCGGCGCTGATCAGGGGTGCGGGGCTGCCGCCCGCGAGACGGTGCCAGGTCTGTGACCGTGAGGGGACGCCGTACACGCACGCCCCGGACTGTGATCGGACCGACTGCGATCTGCCGCCGGGCGCCTCCTGCGACGGCTCCCACGAGTCCACCGCGCACGACATACAGCACGCGGCCCTACGGAACCCCGCCACGCCCACCGAAGCCGTGGTCGCCTTCGCGGACCACCCGTCGACGATGCTGCGCTGGGCCCTCGCAGAACGCCCCGACCTCCCCCCTGAGGTGGGCCGACGCCTCGCCGCGGACCCCGTGCCGGGCATCCGGGCCGACCTCGCCGGGAACCCCGCGATCGACGACACCCTGATGCGCACGCTGGCGGACGACGAGGACCCGGACGTACGGCGCCACCTCGCGCACAACCCGTACGTGCCGCTCGACCTGCTCACCCGCCTGGCCGCCACCACGAAACTGGGCGCAGTCCTGGCCCCACGGATCGCGGTCGCCACCCCCGCCGAGGTCGAGGAACTGGCCCGCTCGACCGACCCGACCGTACGGATGCTCCTGGCCGCGCGCCGCGATCTGCCCGCCGGGATACGCGACGCGCTGGCCGCCGACCCCGACGCGAAGGTGCTCAAGTCGATCGCCCCGCACCCGGGCCTCTCCGAGGCACAGCTGCGGGCCATGGTCGACCGACACGGAGTCCGGGTACTGGCGAAGGTGGCGACCAACCCGGACGCGTCCGGGGAGCTTCTGGAGGACCTCACCCGCCACCGCCCGCCGGTGCAGAAGGCGTTCCGCGAGATCGCCCGACACCCCCGCGCGACCCCGCAGGCCCTGCTCGCGTGCCTGGCGGTCACCGACGCGAGATCCATAGCCGCAGGCCACCCCGCACTCCCGCCCACGGCCGTCGTGGAGCTGCTCGCCGACGAGGACTGCCAGGTGGCGCGGGCAGCGGCGGGCAACCCGGCGCTGCCGCGTGCGGTGATGCTGGAGCTGATGCCTTAGCCGCTCAGTAGCCGGGCGGGATCCGGTCCTGCGGCCCGTCAGAGTCCGAGACCAGCTCCGCGACGCGCAGGGTGCACTCCCACTCCGTCAGCCTGCCCTTGATCACCACCAGGTACGACTCCTGGTCGGTGAAGCGGTACACGCGGCGCCGCTTCTCGATGATGTTCTTGCTCGGCAGGTAGGTGTGGAGGACGGCACGCAGCTCCTCCAGCGCCTGGTCCTTCGTCTCCCGCCCACGGCAGATGAACTCGGTGCTGTGCGTCTCACCGTTGAAGTACTGCGCGATCACGACCCAGTTGCCCATGCCCGTCCCCCCCATCCCCTCGTCCAAGGCTACCTACCCCTCGACACGCTCGATGTACTCCGCCGGCCCAGGCGCCGGTGTCACAGGTTGCCGACAGTTCACGAGGCATGTCCCGTACACCATGAGCACTCTGAACTACCTTGAGGAAACGGGGTGTTGGGGGAGGGGAGAGACCGTGATGTATGCGAGAGCCCGGTCGGTCTGCGGGGCGGTGATGACGTGCGCGGCGCTGCTGGTCGGCTGTACGGACGGCGGCGGCGGCGGTCCGGGCGGGGAGACGACGCGGGGGGCGAGCCCGGATCCCGCCCGGAGTGATGGTGACACGGACGCGGTCACCGGCGCCGATGCCTTACCCGCGGCCTCGCCGACCGAACAGGCGGACCCGGCGAAGCAGCCGCACAGCGCGGCCGAGGCGTGGGCGTTCGTCCGGAAGGTGATCGCCGATCCGGAGCTGGTCGGGTCGGGGGCGGTGCCGGGGACGCCGTACGAGAGCGACCCGAACACCTGGGCCGTGCTGGGCGAGAACTGCGCATGGCGGCGGGAGGGGCTGCCGGAGGACGTACTGGCCACGCTCACCCGCCACTTCGAGGTGCCCGCGAGTGGTGCCGCAGGGTCGGTGCGGATGTCGACGACGGTCACGGTGCACCGGACGGCGCTGGACGCCGCCTGGGAACAGGCCGGGATGCTGGAGGAGGCCGTCGGCTGCCCGGAACAGACCCTGCGGTCGGGCGAGCGGCTGACCGATCTCTCCTCCGTGGCCCTCGCGTGGGGCGAGAGCGCCAACACGTCCAGCGACGACTCGCTGTCGGAGTCGGGCGCGTGCGTCAGCGACACCCGGGGCGGGCCGTACCCCTACTCGTGGACGCAGTCCGTGTTCGGCCCGGTCGTGATCTCCGCGTCCTCTTGCGGAGGGAAGGAGGGCACGACGAGCGAGTTGGATGCGGCCGTCAGGATGCTGGTGCGGGTGCAGGACGCGATCGGAAGCCCCACCGGGTCCGGTTCGGCCGCACCGGACCCGGCCACCCCTTCCGGCACCTCCTCCGCCACCCCTTCCGGCACCTCCTCCGCCAGCCCCACCGGCAGCCCCACCGTCGGGGACAAGAAGGGCGGCGAGTGATGGAGCGTCTGCTTCCCGCCGACCCCTCCCGCCTCGGCGACAACCGTCTGCTGGGCCGCCTCGGCGCCGGCGGCATGGGCGTGGTCTACCTGGCCCGGACCGGGACCGGCGACCTGGCCGCCGTGAAGGTGATCCAGCCCGAGTACGCCGACCAGACCGAGTTCCGGGCCCGTTTCCGCCGCGAGGCGTCCTCCGCCGGGCAGGTCGACAGCCCGTGGGTGGTACGGGTGCTCGGCGCCGACACGGAGGCGGCGGCGCCCTGGCTGGCCACCACGTTCGTGCCCGGCCCCGCCCTGGCCGAGGCGGTCGCTGCCTGCGGACCGCTGCCGGACCGTGCGGTACGGGTGCTCGGCAAGGTGCTGGCGCGCGCCCTGACCGCCGTGCACGAGGCCGGTCTGGTCCACCGGGACGTCAAGCCGGGCAACGTCCTGCTCGCCCTCGACGGCCCCCGCCTCATCGACTTCGGCATCGCGCGCCCGACCGCGACCGACGAGACCGAGCTGACCTCGGACAACATGGTGGTCGGCACCCCCGGCTTCCTCTCTCCCGAGCAGGCACGGGCGCAGCAGGTGGGCGGGGCGAGCGACGTCTTCTCGCTGGGGTGCGTGCTGGCGTACGCGGCTACCGGACGGCTGCCGTTCGGCACCGGCGCGGCGGACGCGCTGCTGTACCGCACCGTCCACGACGAGCCCGAGCTGGACGGTGTGGAGGACGCCGAGCTGCGGGCGCTGCTCGTCCGCTGTCTGGCGAAGCAGCCGGAGGATCGGCCCACGGCCGCCGAGCTGGACGCGGCACTGGTGGAGGACGCCCCGGCCGGCACCGTCGACTGGCTGCCCGATCCGGTCGTACGGATGATCGCCGAACGGTCGGCGGAGATGCTGGCCCTGCCGGGCATCGAGCCCACCGAAGTCCCGCAGGAGTCCCCGGAGTTCCCGGATTCCCAGGAGTCCCCGGGGCACGGGCGCCGCAGGGTCCTCGCCCTGGGCGGTGGCGCGGCGCTGCTCCTGGCAGGCGGCGGGGCCGCGCTGTGGGCGGCCCTGCGCGACGACGAGGACACCCCGCAGGCACAGACCGCGAACAGCCCCTGGGTCATCGGCCTCCACGCGGATCTGACGGGCCCGCTGCGGGAGGCCGGGCGGGCGCAGGAGCGGGGCGCGCGGCTGGCGGTGGAGCGGTTCAACGCCCGCAAGGCCAGGCCGTTCACCCTCGCCCTGCGGACCGAGGACGACCGGGGGGAACCGGCCCGCGCGGTCCGGGTGGCGCGGCGGCTGACCGGTGCCACCGATGTCCTCGCCGTGCTCGGCCCCACCGGCTACGCCTCGACGCAGGCCGCGCTGGAGGTCTACGACGGCGCGGTGATGCCCCTGCTGACGGTGTCGGAGTTGTCGACCAACGCCGCGCAGTCGGCCGTCGCCGGCGCCGTCCCGCGCTCGTACTTCCAGGCCGCGTCGCTGTCCGCGTACGGCGCCCTCGCCACCGTCACCGCACTCGACGCGGGAGGTGTCGGCAAGCTGGGTCTGCTGGGCGACAGGGCGGGCCGGGTGGCCGGCATGGAGTCCGTGCTCGTGACCGGTTTTCAGGCACGCGGCCGGCTGGAGCTGTACCTGCGCGTGGTGCCCGCCCTCGCGAGCACGAGCGACCTGGGACCCGTCACCGACGACATGCTCGGCCGCGGTGTCGAGGGCTTCTACTACATCGGCACCCCCGAACGCGCCGCCGCGGTCGCCCGTACCCTCGCGGAGCGGAACTTCACCGGGCCGCGCTACCTCGACGCCGCCTCCGCCACCGCCGCCTTCGTCTCCAGGGCGGGCCAGGCCGCCGAGGGCTGGCAGGTGGTGACGTCGTACATCGGACCCGACGCCGCACCCGTGAGCGCCTTCGCCACCGCCTACCGCAAGCGGTACGGCAGCGCGCCGGGCCCGTGGGCGGCCGAGGCGTACGACGTGACGCGCCTGCTCGCCGACCGGCTCACCGCCCTCGCCCCCAAGGGCGGGAAACGGCCCACCCGCGACCGGCTCACCCAGGCCCTCGCCGCGGCCCGGTTCACCGGGGTGGCCGCGACCTACGCCTTCGACGACCGGAAGCGGATGAAACAGCAACTGCTCCACCAGTACCGCGTCCAGAACGGCCGGTTCGCCTACGTGGGCGTCCTGGACCTCACCGGAAACTGATCCCGACGGGATCCGACGGGATCAGACGCGGCAGGAACCGGAGGAGCTGGACTGATGCGGGCGCTGCACGCGCACGACCCCGGCGAGCTGGGCGGGCACCGGCTGCTCGCCCGGCTCGGCGCGGGCGGCATGGGCGTGGTCTACCTGGCCCGCACCGCCGACGGGACGCTGGTCGCCCTGAAGGTCATCCGCGCCGAGTACGCCGCCGACCTGGCCTTCCGGGAACGGTTCCGGCGCGAGGCGCGGCTGGCCAGGGGGTTCACCTGCCGCTGGCTGGTGCCGGTCACCGACGCCGACGCCGAGGCCCGTGAGCCGTGGCTGGCCACCGCGTTCGTGCCCGCACCGTCCCTGGCCGAGGCGGTGGACGGCCACGGCCCGCTGACGCCGTACGCCGTCACCGCGCTCGGCGCCCGGCTGGCGGAGGCGCTGACCGAGGTGCACGGTGCCGGACTGGTGCACCGGGACGTCAAGCCGGGCAACGTCCTGCTCGCCCTCGACGGCCCCCGGCTGATCGACTTCGGCATCGCCCAGGCCGGCGGTGCCACGGCGCTGACCGAGCCCGGCGCGATCGTCGGCACCCCCGGCTACCTCGCCCCCGAACAGGCCAGGACCGGCGGCGAGGCGGCCCCGGCGAGCGACCTGTTCGCCCTGGGCTGCGTGCTGGCGTACGCCCTCACCGGGCAGCGGCCCTTCGGCGTCGGCGACCCGGCCGCCGTCCTGTACCGCACCGTGCACGAGGAACCCGACGTGCCCGGCCTCGGCCGACTGCCGCCCACACTGCGTACGGCGATCACCGGCTGCCTGGCCAAGGACCCCGCCGGTCGACCCACGGCTACCGAACTCGCCCGCTCTCTGCGGGATGCCGAGCAGACGGCGACCGGCCCCGACCAACAGGTCGCTCCCCATCAACAGACCACCCCCGTAAGGGAGTTCACCCCCACTCCTACCCCCGCCCTTCCTCCCGGCTGGCTCCCCTCCGCCGTACTGCGCATGGTCGCCGACCGCTCGGCCCGCGCCCTGGACCCGCCGCCCCGGCAGAGCGGACCCATGACCCTGCTGGAGCCCACGGTCGTCGACGAGGGACGCGCGCCCTCCCGGCGTCGGATCCTCGCCATCGGCGGCTCGGCCGCAGCGGTCCTCGCCGCGTCCGCTACCGGCACCGTGATAGTTCTGACGAACCGTCAGAAGGTCACGCAGGGCGGCACGGCACAGAACCTGCCCACCCATGTCGTCGGCCTCCAGGCGGCTCTGACGGGTGATCAGAAAGAAGTCGGGCTGGCGCAGGAGCGCGGCGCCCGGCTCTCCGTGGCCGCCCACAACGCCCGCGAGGACACCCGCTTCCGGCTCGCCCTCACCTCGTACGACGACCGGGGCGAGGCCGGGCGGGCGAAGGAGGGGGCCCGCAAGCTGCTCGCCGAGCGGTCCCTGTGCGCGGTGATCGGCCCCACCACCGTCGCCGCCGCCCGCGTGGCGGTCCCCCTGTACGGGGCGGCGGCCACGCCGGTCCTGCTCGTCTCGGCCGACTACGACGCCTTGGGGCTGTCCTCGGCCACGGAACGCACCCTTTGCGTGACCACGGCCCCGGGCAGGTACCGGATGCTGCCGGTGCTCGCCTACCTGACCTGGGTCCACAAGGTCGAGCGCACCGCAGTCGTCCAGGACGAGGCCGCGGGCGGGGTCGCCGCCGACCTCGCCCGCGACCTCCGCGAGACACCGCCCAGCGAAGGCACCGCCACGGTCCACCCGGTGGCGTCCGGCACGGACGACTTCGGCCCGGTCGTCACCGCCGCGCTGGCCACGCGCCCCGAGGCCGTCGTCTACGCGGGCACCTCGCCGACCCGGGCCGCGGCCTGTGCCCGCGCCCTGGCCACCGCGGGCTTCACCGGCCCCCGGGTGACCTTCGAACCCGTCATGCGCCCGGCATTCCCGGAGGCCGCGGGCGAGGCCGCCGAGGGCTGGGTGTTCGAGGCGCCCTACAGCGAACCGCAGTCGTCGGACAGCAAGGCGGCCAAGGCGTTCACCACCGCGTACCGCGCCCGCTACAACGCGCCTCCCGCCCGCTGGGCCGCCGAGGCCTACGACGCGGTGGGTCTGGTCGCCGCTTCCCTGAACGCCCAGGGCGGCGGTGCCGGCATCACCCCCGGGCAGGTCGCCGAACGCCTCTTCAAACTCACCTACGACGGCGTGGCCAAGCCCATCCGTTTCACCACGGACATCACCCACGGCCTCAGACCCGAGAACACGAGCTTCCTGTACCAGGTCAGGGGCGGTCAGTTCCGCTTCCTGGGCCGGTACGACCAGGTGAGCTGACCTCGACGTACTCGATGTACTCCGCCAACTGCCCCGCCCCCGCCAGCATCGCCCGTGTACGCCCCGCCAGCGCCTCCCCGCGTGCCTCGACCGCCGCGCGCAGGGCCTCCGTGCTGCCCTGCTGACGCAGTTCCTCCAGTACCGGGCGGATCTGGTCCAGGAGATAGTGGCTGCGGCGGAGCGTCTGGATCAGGCGGGCGTCGCGTACGTCGTCGGGCCCGAACTGCCGGTAGCGCGTGCCGCGTTCACGGTCCGGGGTGAGCAGCCCCGCCGCCTCCCACACCCGTAGCGCGGACGTCCGTACGCCGAGCAGCGCGGCCACTTCGCCGATCCGCAGGTCGGCCGTACGGGGTGTCGGCGCCGGAGTCCGCCGGGTGGCCAGCGCCTCCAGGGCCTCGCGGGTCGCCCGTAGCGCCGTCCGCTGCTCGTGCAGCCCGGCGTGCGCCGCGTCGACGAGCGCGAGGGCACCCGGCAGGTCCCCGTCGTGCAGGGTCCGCATGACGGCGGTCGCCGCCAGGGGCCCGTACCCCGGTTGCAGGGCCCGGTAGGTGAGCAGCGCGCGCTGGTGTACGTCCCCGAAGACGCGGTATCCCGACTCCGTGCGCGCCGCCGGGGGCAGGACGCCCGCGTCCTCGTAGTTGCGGATCTGCTGCGTTGACAGTCCCGACAGCCGGGCCAGGTCGACGGGACGGAGTCGCGACTCGTGGTTCATCACGGATTTGAAGCTTAGGGGCAGTGCGGCCCGGTGTTCATGCCTTGATTTTCCTCAAAAGTCCCAACAGGAACTTCAATGAAAAACTTGAAGGTATGGATGAAGCCTCAGCTGACCCCGCTTCCGTCATGCACATCAAGGGCGCCCGTCTCCACAATCTCAAGAACGTCTCGCTCACGATCCCGAAGCGGAAACTGGTCGTCGTGACCGGTCTCTCCGGTTCCGGCAAGTCCACGCTCGCCCTCGACACCCTCCACCGCGAGAGCCACCGCCAGTACATGGAGTCGTGGGGCGTGGCGACCGCCGGGGTCAGCCGCCCCTCCGTCGACTCGATCACCGGGCTGTCCCCGTCCGTCAGTGTCGACCAGCGCCCGGCGGGACGCGGCCCGCGCTCGACGGTCGGCACGGCGACCGAGGTCTTCACCTACCTGCGGCTGCTGTGGTCCCGGATCGGCGTACGCCCGTGCCCGAGTTGCGGGGAGCCGGTCCCGCCGTCGTACGCCAACTCCCCGGAAGACGACGAGGAGGAGACGGAGGGAGGCGCAGACGTGGGCGGGGGCGTGGCCTGCCCGCACTGCTCGGCCCCCGTGCCCGAACTCGTCATGGGCTCCTTCTCCTTCAACAAGCCCGCCGGTGCCTGCCCGTCCTGCACCGGGCTCGGCGAGGTGATCCGGGTGGACGTACGGACCCTGGTGGACGAGGAGTCGAGCGTCGCCGCCGGTGCGGTGCGCGGCTGGCCCCGCCAACTCGTCGAGCGGAACGTGCAGTTGCTGCTGGCGGCGGCCCACCACTACGACCTCACCTTCGACGCGGACACTGCGGTCGCCGAACTGGCCCCGGCAACAAGGGACTTGCTCCTGTACGGGGTCGAGTCACCGGAGTTCCGGCGTCGCTTCCCGGCCGATGGCATCGAGCCCCCGGCCACCCCGGCCACCGTCTCCGCAGGCCGTTTCGAGGGGGTCGTCACCGCGTTCATGCGGCGCTACGCCGACCGTATCGACGACACCGACTACCGGCAGAAGGCCGAGCGTTCGATGGTGAAGGAGGTCTGCGGGGCGTGCGCGGGGACCCGGCTGCGGAGCGAGAGCCGGGCCGTCACCGTGCACGGGCTGGGCATCACGGACGCGGCCCGGCTGCCGCTGGCCGAACTCGCCGACTGGGTGGGGGAGTTGAAGTCGCGTGCCGCCGGGGACGAGTGGCGGTTCGCGGAGCCTGTCGTGGCCGACCTGGAGGAGCGGGTACGGCGGCTTGTCGACACCGGGGTCGGTTATCTGACCCTCGACCAGTCGAGCGTCAGCCTCTCCGCCGGGGAGTCCCAGCGGCTGCGCCTGGCCGCGCTGCTCGGCTCGGGCCTCACCGGCATGCTGTACGTCCTCGACGAGCCGACGATCGGCCTGCACCCCGCCGACACCGCCCGCCTCGTCGACGTACTGCGCCGCCTGCGGGACCTGGGCAACACGGTCCTCGTCATCGAGCACGACCTGGATGTGCTGTGGGCCGCCGATCACGTCGTCGACATCGGTCCGGGCGCGGGCCGGGACGGCGGCCGGGTCGTCGCGGAGGGCACACCGGAGGAGGTGGCGGCGGCGGAGGGGTCGGTCACCGGGGCGTATCTGTCGGGCCGGCTCCAGCACCCCGTACGCAAGGAACGGCCATCTGCGGATACGGCCGAGGAGTTGGTGATTCGCGGGGCCCGCGCCCACAACCTCAGGGACGTCACCGTACGGATTCCGCTCGGGCGGCTGGTGACGGTCACCGGGCCGTCCGGGTCGGGCAAGTCGACGCTAATCCTTGATGTGTTGGGCCGGGCAGCGCATCAACGTCTCGATCCGGCACGGGTGTTGCCGGTCGCGCCTGCGGAACACGACGGTATTGACGGCTGGGAGCACCTCGACAAGGTCGTGACGATCGACCAGGAGCCGATCAGCCGCCTGCCACGCTCGAACGCGGCGACGTACGCGGATGTCTTCACGCCGGTGAGGGAGCTTTTCGCCGCGCAGGAGGCGGCGCGGGCGCGGGGGCTGACTCCGGCCTCCTTCTCCTTCAACGTGCCCGGCGGGCGCTGCGAGCGGTGCGAGGGTGCCGGTGTGCTCGCCGTGCACATGCACTTCCTGCCGGCGGTGGAGGTGCGGTGCCCGGGCTGCCGGGGCCGCCGCTTCCGGAGCGAGGTGCTCGCGGTGCGCTACGACGGGTACGACATCGCCGAGGTGCTGGCCGCCACGGTGGACGAGGCGCTGACCGTGTTCCGGGGCGTACGGCAGGTCGCCGCCCGGCTGCAACGGCTCTCGGACGTGGGCCTCGGCTATCTCCCGCTGGGCCAGCCGGCCACCACTCTGTCCGGCGGTGAGGCCCAACGCCTCAAGCTGGCCAAGGAGTTGGGGCGCCGCGCGACCGGCCGTACCCTCTACCTCCTCGACGAGCCGACCACCGGCCTGCACGCCGCCGACACCGCCCGCCTGCTCGACGTACTCCAACGCCTCGTCGACGCGGGGCACTCGGTCGTGACGATCGAGCACAACCTCGATGTCATGCGCGCCTCCGACTGGCTCGTCGACCTCGGCCCGGAGGGTGGCGCCGGGGGCGGGCTGGTGGTGGCGGAGGGGACGCCGGAGGAGGTTGCGGGGGCTGCGGGGGCGGGTGGTTCGCGGACGGGTGTGTTTCTTCGAGGTGACCGTCTCCCGGGTGGTGGGGCTCGGTGATCACGGAGAATGGATGATTACCGCCGCACAACAAGTGCAACGTCGACTTCGGTACGTCGCTGATGGTGTCAGTGGTGGGGGCCGTGGCGGCCGAGGGTCTGGACGGGGGGCGCGTCGGGGCGGGTCCACTGGGGTACGGGGCGGCTGGTCGGGCCCCAGGAAGCGTTGCCGTCGGCATCCGAGCGCCAGGACCAGCACGGGGCTCCTCCCTCGGGATGGCCCTCGGGGTTGTCCTCCCATGCCTCGCCGCGGCCGTAGGGGGTCATGTCGAGCAGGCCCAGGGAGCCGTTGACGCGCTCGTTGCCGCGGCCTGTCGTGGAGTAGGTGAGGAACGTGCGGTCGCCGTCGCGCAGGTAGCAGGTGAGGTAGCCCATGTCGCCGCCGGCCGGTCCGGCCACGTCGCGTACCGAGTACCAGGGCTGGGTGTAGCCCATGAACTCGACGTAGGAGGCGACCTCGTCCCAGGGGCCCGTGGTCAGGACGGCGAAGGACACGCCCCGGGCGTTGAGGTAGACGGCGTCCTTCAGGTGCCAGGCCGTGGTCGTGCAGCCCTCGCACTGCCCCTGGTGCGGCGCGCCGTCGTACCACATGTGCTTGTAGACGACGAGTTCGTCGCGGCCCTCGAACAGATACAGGAAGGGGACCGGGCGGCCGTCAGGTCCGACGACCTCGACCGTCCCGTCGAACTCCACCATCGGCAGTCGGCGGCGGGCCGCGGCGAGGGCGTCGCCCTCACGGGTGTGCGCCTTCTCGCGGACCAGCAACTCGTCACGGGCGGCCTGCCAGGCGGCCAGGTCGACGACGGGCGGGCGCCCCGGCAGAGCTGCTGTGGTGGTCGCGTCACTCGGCGTGTTCGTCATGGTGTCCTCCGTACCTGCCTACTCCTACGACGGTCGTCACCACAACAGACTCTGGACCCGGCCGAAACTCATCGCGACCTGACGCTCACGCCTGCGGTTCCAGTACGGAGTAGTCGGCGAAGCAGCGGCGGTAGCGGGTGTGGCGGGTCTCCTGGGTGTGCAGGCGCTGCCACTCCTCGACCTTCGCCGGGTCCGGGTGCCGTCCCGACACGGCCCCGCAGTCGTGCTCGTCGCCCGAGACGCAGCGCGCCTCGTACTCGGGCTCGGCGGAGCCGTCCTGGACGATCGAGTACGGGACGTATCGGAAGATGCGGCGGCGGGGCTTCTCCGCACCCTCCCCGTCCCCGGTGTGCGCCTGCCGCTGGTGGCGGCGGAGCAGCACGTTGGCGTCGGCCTCGCGGCTGCGGTCGGCCTCGGTCCGGGCGGTGCGCCGCATCTCGGCCAGCTCGTCGCAGGTGCGGCAGCCCGGCACGGGTACGGGCGGTGACGGATAGATCGTGGCGGGCAGCAGATGGAGCCCCGAGTGGAGGGTGGCCGCCCGCCGACTCGCCCTCACCCGCTCCTCCGACGTCGTTGTCCCCGGCTCGATCTGCTGTTCCTCGGTCATGCGCCAACTCCGTACGTACGTCACCGTTCGTCATTACTCTGGGTGTATCGAGGGTGGCTGAGGGGAACGGTCCGGTTCAACGCCTGAGGCGTGTGAATGGGGCACTGGCACACGAGGGCACATGAGGAGGATGCGTGGCGCGACGAAACGCGGAGGACGGTTCCGGGACCGGAGTCAGCAACGCCGCCCTGTTCGGCGAGGTGTTACGGCACTTCCGCGAGGCCGCGTTCCTCACCCAGGCGGCGCTGGCCCAGCAGATCCCGTGCGACCGGTCCCACGTGGCGAAGGTGGAGGCGGGGATCAGCGTCCCGCAGGACACGTTCGCGAAGACGTGCGACGAACTGCTCGGCACGGGTGGGGTGTTGCTGCGGTTGTGGAAGAAGGTGGACTGGTATCCGGAGGTTCAGCATCCGGACTGGTTCGAGCGACGGGCGAGGATGGATGGGGAGGCGGTGGCGCTGCGGGAGTATCAAGAGCAGGTCATCCCCGGCCTGTTGCAGACGCAGGGATATGCACATGCGCTGTTCAGCCGCAGTGGCATGGACGTTGACGAGGTCGAGACGCGTGTCCGGGCCCGGTTGAGTCGCCAGCCGCGCTTCCTGGCAGACGACGGGCCGCTCTACGTCGCTGTCCTGGACGAGAGTTGTCTGCGCAATACGGTGGGGAGCCCGGAGGTCATGCGGGACCAGTGCGCCCATCTGCTGAGCGTCGGACGGCGCCCCAGCATCCGTGTTCAGGTGGCTCCGGCAGGACTCTTCGGGCTTGCCCGTCCCCGCAACTCCATGTCGTTGATCAAGCTGCCGGACGGGCATGAGTGGGTGTACTCGGAGTCGCTGGACCGTGGGCATTTCAGCGACGATCCGACCATTTTTGCGCGCCATAGTCAGGCCTATGATGTGCTCAGGGCGGACATTCTGTCGGCCCGCGAATCCGCCGCTCTGATCAGCGACGTGATGGAGGGTTACGAGCATCATGGACAGGCACGAACTCGGCGCGGCGACCTGGATCAAGAGCAGCTACAGCGGGGACAACGGCGGCAACTGCATCGAAGTAGCCCCCGGATTCCCCGGCGTCGTCCCGGTCCGTGACAGCAAGGTCGCTCTTGGCGGTCCGGTGATCGTCGTAACCCGTGCTGCCTGGGCGGAGTTCGTGGGGTTCGCGGCTCGCTGACGATCGTACATAGTGAGTCCCGTGTGTGCCCTGGGAGGCGCATGCGGAGGGGGAAAACCGTGGTGCGCTACGTTCACCATCAATTGGCGGCGGTCGTTGAGGCGGGGGTCGCCATGGCCGTCACCGTGCCTGTGATTTTCGGCCTGCGCGGGCTGCCGCAGGCCGACAGCGAAAAGGTGCTTTTCGCGCTGTGCCTTGCAGTGGCCAGCACGTTGTTCGGCTTGCAGTCGGTTTTGACCCGGTCGTGGTGGCTGGGCGGCGAGAAGCGCGAATTCGAGAGCGCGGCCCCCCTGAACGACCCCGAGGCGATACTCCCCGCGCCGCGTGCGTCCATGCGCCGCAGCTTCGACGGATCCTTCGTTGTCATCGTCGGACTGATGACCCTGGTTCTCGGCCTGCTCTGGGGCCCCTGGGCCGCCAGTTGGGGGATTGTGTTCATACCAGAGCGGATCGTCAAGGGCGTGTACGTGTCCTTCTGGGAGCGACGCCACGGCGTACTCCTGTGGCTCGGCAGGGTCGAGGAACAACCCCTGGGAAAGGACCAGCGCCTGTATTCGTCGCCGCGAATCGCGACACCCGGATGAGTTACCGGTCGGCGTTGAGGCGGGCCGCCTGGCGGGTCAGGTGGTTGCGTTCCGCCAAGTTGGGGGCCTTCTGGGCTGCTTCGGCGTACAGGCGTGCCGCCGTTTTCACGTCGCCGTCGCGTTCGTGGAGGTAGGCCGCCACTGCGGTGTGGCGGGGTAGTGATTCGTCCAGTGCCGCTAGCTCCGCCAGGCCTGCGCGGGGGCCGTCCGCCTCGCCTACCGCTACCGCGCGGTTCAGGCGGACCACCGGGTTGTCGGTCAGGTGCGCCAACTCGTCGTACCACTCCACGATTTGGACCCAGTCCGTCTCCTCGGCGGTCGGTGCGTCCGCGTGGAGGGCCGCGACGGCGGCCTGAGCCTGGAACTCGCCCAGGCGGTCTCGGGAGAGGGCCGTCTGGAGGAGCGCTACGCCCTCGGTGATCATTCTCGTGTCCCAGCGGGTTCTGTCCTGTTCCGCCAGTGGTACCAAGCTGCCGTCGGGGGTTGTGCGGGCCGCGCGCCTCGCGTGGTGGAGCAGCATCAGGGCGAGCAGGCCCGCCACCTCGGGGTGGTCGATCGCGGTCGCGAGTTGGCGGGTGAGGCGGATGGCCTCGGCGGCCAGGTCCACGTCACCGGAGTAGCCCTCGTTGAAGACCAGATAGAGGACGCGCAGCACGGTGGCGACGTCGCCGGGCTGGTCGAGCCGTACGCCGGACACCGTGCGCTTGGCCCGGCTGATGCGCTGCGCCATCGTCGCCTCGGGGACCAGGTAGGCCTGGGCGATCTGGCGGGTGGTGAGGCCGCCCACGGCGCGGAGGGTGAGGGCTACCGCTGAGGAGGGGGTCAGGGACGGGTGGGCGCAGAGGAAGTAGAGGTGGAGTGTGTCGTCCTGTGCTGGGGCGGGGCCGGGTGTCGGCTCCTCGTCCACGCGGTCCTCGCGTCTGCGGCGGGCCGTGTCCGCTCGGGTCGCGTCGAGGAAACGGCGCCACGCCACCGTGACCAGCCAGCCCTTCGGGTCCCGGGGAGGGTCGGCCGGCCAGACGCGGACCGCCTCCACCAGCGCGTCCTGTACGGCGTCCTCGGCCGCCGCGAAGTTGGCTCCGCGGCGGACGAGGACGGCGAGGACGTTCGGGGTGAGGCTCCGGAGCAGGGCCTCGTTCATCGAGGGGTTCGATGAGTTCGGTGAACTTGATGAGGCGGACGAGGTGGACGACGTCATGAGTGCGGGCACTCCGGGATGGTGGGAGGCGCGGCCAGGAACGGGCGTACCTCCAGCCACTCGTGGATCGGCTTGCCGCCCGCTCCGGGGGCGGCCGACAGTTCCCCGGCGAGTTCGAGGGCGCGGTCGTAGGTGTCGACGTCGATGATCATCCAGCCGGCGATCAGGTCCTTGGTCTCGGCGAACGGGCCGTCCGTCACCGGCGGGCGCCCCTCACCGTCGTACCGAACCCACGTCCCCTCGGGAGCCAGCGCCTGGCCGTCGACGAACTCGCCCGTCTTTTCGAGCCGGTCCGCGAAGTCCCGCATGTACTGGATGTGTGCCGTGATCTCGTCCTGCGTCCACTGGTCCATGGACACGTCGTTGACGGCGGCCGGGGCGCCTCGGTAGTGCTTGAGCAGCAGGTACTTGGCCATGGTGTGTCTCCTGGGTTGTGCTGGTGCGGCCCATTCTGGTCGCGTTCACACCGGGGACGGAGCGGGGCGCGGGTTCTCGACATCGCCGCCCGAAGTTTTTTTGGCGGCTGTTTCGGACCGCGTTCACTACTTCGCGTCGCGGTCGAACAGGGACCTGGACCAGTAGTGGCCGAGCGCGGCCAGCGCCACGCACCAAGTGACCGCGATCCAGCCGTTGTTGCCGATCTCGGTGCCGAGCAGCAGACCGCGCAGGGTCTCGATGGCGGGGGTGAAGGGCTGGTACTCGGCGATCGGCTGGAACCAGCCCGGCATCGCGTCGATGGGCACGAAGGTGCTGGAGATCAGCGGCAGGAAGATCAGCGGCAGCGCCGTGTTGCTGGCCGCCTCGGGGTTCGGGCTGGACAGGCCCATCCCCACCGCGATCCAGGTCAGCGCCAGGGCGAACAGCACGAGCAGGCCGAACGCCGCGAGCCATTCCAGGGCGGTGGCGTCGGTGGAGCGGAAGCCGATGGCCACACCGACGGCGCCGACCAGGACCAGGCTGGCGAGCACCTGCATGACGCTGCCGACGACGTGCCCGATGAGCACGGACCCACGGTGGATCGCCATCGTACGGAAGCGGGCGATGATCCCCTCGTTCATGTCCATGGAGACGGAGACGGCCGTGCCGATCGTGGTGGAGCCGATGGTCATCAGCAGGATGCCCGGGACGAGATACGCGATGTAGGCGGAGCGGTCCGCCCCATCACTGCCCATACCTGCGCTCATCGCGCCGCCGAAGATGTAGACGAAGAGCAGGAGCAGCATGACCGGGGTCAGCAGCAGGTTGAGGGTGAGCGACGGGTAGCGGCGGGCGTGGAGCAGGTTGCGGCGCAGCATCGTGTTCGAGTCGCGTACGGCGAGGGTGAGGGCACTGCTCATCGGACGTCCTCCTTGGAGTGGCTGGGCTGGCTGGGGACGTTGGTGGGGCCGGTGGTGGAGCCGGTGGTGGGGCCGGTCAGGGCGAAGAACACGTCGTCCAAGTCGGGGGTGTGGACGGTCAGTTCGTCCGCCTCGACCCCGGCCGCGTCCAACCAGTCGAGCAGGGAACGCAGTTCGCGTTGGCTGCCGTCGCTGGGGATCTGGAGAGTCAGCGCCTCGTCGATGGGGGTCCCCCCGCGCGAGCGAAGCCGAGCGTGGGGGAGGGTGACCTCGCGCAGGGCGGTGGCGGCGGAGCGGTAGGCGTCGGGGTCGGTGAAGCGGAGGCGGACGTGGCCGCCGGGGATGAGGCGTTTCAGTTCCTCGGCGGTGCCCTCTGCGGCGATCTTCCCGTCGTTCAACACCGCGATGCGGTCGGCGAGTTCGTCGGCCTCCTCCAGGTACTGCGTGGTGAGGAAGACGGTGACGCCGTCGGCGACCAGCCCGCGGATGATCTGCCACATGGTGTGCCGGGAGCGCGGGTCGAGGCCGGTGGTCGGCTCGTCGAGGAAGATGATCCGGGGGCTGCCGACGAGGGTCATTGCGATGTCGAGGCGGCGTTTCATGCCGCCGGAGTAGGTGGAGGCGGGCTTGGTCGCGGCCTCCGTCAGGTCGAACCGCTCCAGCAGCTCGGCGGCGGCCTTCCGCCCCTCCTGCCTGGGCAGGTGGTGCAGGTCGGCCATGAGGAGCATGTTCTCCTCGCCCGTGATCAGGCCGTCGACCGCGGAGAACTGGCCGGTGACACCGATCGCGGCCCGCACCCCGTCCGGTGACGTGGCGATGTCGTGGCCCGCGACCTGGGCCTGTCCGTCGTCGGCGGTGATGAGAGTGGAGAGGATCTTGACGGCGGTGGTCTTGCCGGCGCCGTTCGGGCCGAGCAGCGCGAAGACCGACCCGGCGGGGATGCGCAGATCGATGCCGTCGAGGACGGTCTTGTCGCCGTACGACTTGCGCAGACCGAGGGCCGAGATGGCGGCGGCGATCTTGTTGGACGCGTTGGACGCGTTGGACGCGTTGGATGTTTTGGGCGTGGGCATGACAGACGAAGGCATGTGCCCCTCCTGGGAGAAGGCTGAAGTGGTGGGAGCGGAGCGGGAGTTGGAGGTGGTGCTCAGACCTTGGCGCGGCGGACGTCGATGTTGCCGTGCCGGGTACGGGCGCGGATCCTGACGGTGTCCTCGGTCTGCCCCGGGGTGTCGGACGCGGTGAGTGCGTTGCGTACCTGGCCGGAGTTCGAGCTGACGTCGAGCCAGGCGGCCGTGCCCTCGCGGACGCCGATGTCGATGGAGCCGAAGGCGGTCTCCAACTGGACCTCGCCACGGGCTACTTCGTCCACGCGCAGGGTGCCGTGGGCGGTGGTGGCGGTGACCGAGTCCTCGGCGCGCCGGATCTCGATGTCGCCGTTGGAGCCGCTCACCCGCAGTTCGCCGGTCGCGGCGCCGACGGTCGTGGTGCCGTGCGAGTTCTTCAGGACGGCGGAGCCGTCGACGAGGCCGACGCGCACGCTGCCGGAGCTGGTGGTGATCTCGGCCGTGCCCTCGACCCGGTCGACGGTGATCGAGCCGTGCGACGCGGTCAGGTGCAGGGGGCCGGTCGTGTCGAGCCGGACGTCACCGGACGAGGTCTTCACGCGGACCTCGCCGAGCCGGCCCTCGCCGAGCACCTGGGCCCAGGCGCCGGTCATGTCGACGCGTGAGCCCGTGGGCAGTTCGACCGTCACGTCGACGGTGCCGGTGCGGCCGAGGCCGAGCAGATTGCCCTTGGGCGTCCTGACGTTCAGGGTGCCGCCCGCGTACGTGACCTCGGTCTGGTCGGCCGCCCGTACGTCCACGTCCTTCTTCGGGTCGCGGGGCCGCACCTCGACGACCGTGTCGGGACGGTCGCCCGCGGTGAACTGGATGGAACCGGCCTCGACGCGTGCCGTGACCGAGATCGCTTCGGGAGTGTCGAAAGTAGGCATGGCTGTCCCGTCCTCTTGGGTCTTGGAGACGTCCCCGCAGGTGGGACGTGGTGTGGGTGAGGTGGAGTGGGTGGGGTGGTGTGGGTGGGCGTGTGGCTAGCGCACCCAGCCCGTGAAGCTCTGTCCGACGGTCTGGGCCTTCTCCGGCGTACGTGGCCGTGGCCGGGTGCCGCCGTCGACCGCGGCCGACACGGCACGCACCAGCCACGCGTTGACCGACAGGCCCTCGCGGGTCGCGGCCTCCTCGGCACGGGCCTTGAGGTGGGCCGGCAGGCGGAGGTTGACGCGGGCGATGCCGCCCTCGTCGCCGTCGGCCGTGGCCGGGTGCGTGAGCGCTTCGAGGGGAGCGTCCGGTTCCGTGGGGGTGTCGCCTTCGGTGGGCGGCAGCGTCACCACGAAGTCGGGGTCGAGCCCGCGCAGCCGTACGTCGACCGAGCCCGGGGCGAGATCGCGGGTGATCTCGTCCGTCGCGGCGGAGAGCACGTTGAGCATCATCAGCCGGGTCGCCGACTCCAGGGGAGCGGTGAGCCTCTCGGCCAGCTCGCGGGCTTCGACGCCACCGGCTTCGGCGGCCACCGCGAGTTCGCGGCGGAGGGAGTCGACGTACGGGGTGAGGTCCATGACGCCATTGTGGCACCGATGTGGCACCTAGGCAAGCCTTGATGGCGCCGACGGGGGGTGGGGTGCGGGGGCAGCCAATCTGACCTGCGGAAATGTGAATGTGTGGCTTGAGTGAGCGTGGTGCCGGGTGCGCCGATGCCCCTCTGGGGGCATGAAATGGCGCCGGGTGGCACCACTTGACATCAAGTGGTGCCACCCGGCGCCATGCCATGCCATGCCATGCCATGCCATGCCATGCAGTGTGGTGCGGTGTGAGTGTGGTGCGGCGTGGTGGTCAGCAGGCGCGGATGGACAGCACCGGCGCCCAGTTCACGCCGGTGGTCTGGCTGCTGCGGGCGGGGGGCATCTGCCAGGTCGACCCGTTCGTGAAGGTCAGCAGGGGAGAAGTGCCCGGGGTCTGGTTGTTGTCCCACGAACCGACGCTGAACCACGGGATGGTCCACGTCACGCCGCACCTGTAGATGCCGAGGCGCTCGCCGCTGAAGTTCTGGCCCGCGTACGCGCAGAACCAGCCGTACCTGGCTCCGCCTATGCACTCGGTGGAGCCGATCCCTTCGGCGAGTATGCCCACGTCGCCCAGTTGCCGGATCTGCTTCTCGCCCGGCACGGTGAGGTTCAGGACCGCGCCCTTGAGGTCGATCTGGTTGGGCGAGATCTGGGTGCCCCGGCCGTCCAGCTTGGCCAGGTAGGCGTCGACCTTGTTCTGGAGGCCCGTGGCCTGCTCGGCGCTGAGGCCTGCCCCGCGGGCCTCAGTGACGAACGCGGCGCGGCCTGTGTCGGGCGCGGCGCTCGCCGTGCCGGTCCCGGCGACCGTGGCGACGATCGCCACCATCGCCAGGAGAACACTTGCCAGACTTGCTCCTGCCTTCTTGCGCACGGTGTTCTGCTCCTTCGCGTTCGGCCTTCCGGCTTCCGGTGTCCTTCAGTGCCCTACAGATGTAGCGGCTCGCGCGTTGTTCGCGTTCGAGGCCTGGTGTCGAACAAACAAGTCCTGAAAAATGCGACGCGCCGCGCGAGTCGTGACACGGGGGAACGGGGAGCCACGAGGAGCTGCGGGGACCATCGGGGAGGTGCGGCGATGCCGCGCAGAGAGCGACCGCTGGACGCGGGGGACGGTCCGTTAGTCGAATTCGCCTCAGGATTGCGGAAGTTGAGGCGGAAGGCGGGGAATCCGCCGTACCGGAGACTGGCGGAACAGGCGCACTATTCGATCTCCACCCTTTCCTCCGCCGCCTCCGGGCAGGGGCTGCCGACACTGGCGGTGACGCTGGCGTACGTGCGGGCCTGCGACGGGGACGTCGAGGAGTGGGAGCGGCTCTGGCGGGAGGTGGCGGTACTTCTCGGCGAGGACCATCCGGCCGCCGGCCCGGAGGAGGAGGGCGACCAGCCTCCTCCGTACGCCGGACTGCGGTCGTTCCGGGAGGAGGACTCGGAGTGGTTCTTCGGGCGGGAGCGGCTGCTGGAGGAGTTGGTCGGGCGGCTGGAGCGGCAGCGGTTCGTGGTGGTGATCGGGGCCTCGGGGTCGGGCAAGTCGTCGTTGCTGCGGGCCGGACTGGTGCCGCGCCTTGAGGCTGCCGCCGCGACGACGGTGGTCGTACTGACGCCGGGGGCACGGCCGTTGGAGGAGTGCGCCGTGCGGCTCGGGGCGATGGCGGGCCTCATGCCGGGTGCGCTGTACGGGGAGTTGAGGGAGGCACCGGAGAACCTGGGGCGCCTGGTACGGCAGATCACCGCGCGGCCCGGTGCGGCCGACGGTGAACTCGTGCTGGTGGTCGACCAGTTCGAGGAGACGTTCACGCTCTGCCAGGACGCCGTCGAGCGCGAGCGCTTCATCGAGGCGCTCGTCTCCGCCGCATCGGCCCCCGGCGGCCGATGTCGCGTAGCCCTCGGCGCCCGTGCCGACTTCTACGCCCACTGCACCCACCACGCACCCCTGGTCGAGGCGATGCGCGACGCGCAGGTACCGGTCGGGCCGATGAACCTGGACGAACTGCGCCGGGCCGTCGTACAGCCCGCTCGACGGGCCGGGCTGACCATCGAGGGCGCCCTGCTGACCACGCTCATCGCCCAGGCCCACGGCCAGGCCGGCGTACTGCCACTGCTGTCCCACGCCCTGCTGCAGACCTGGCGGCGCCGACGCGGCAACGCGCTGACACGGGACGCGTTCGAGGCGGCGGGCGGTCTGGAGGGAGCCCTCGCCCGCACGGCCGAGGAGTTCTACCAGGAACTAGACGCGGGGCGGCAGCAGTTGGCCCGCCAGGTGTTCGTACGGCTGACCGCCCTGGGGGACGGCACGGAGGACACTCGGCGCCCGGCACGCTTGGAGGAGATGGACGGGCTGGCCGGGCAGACCGGCCAGACGGGGCTGGCCGGAACGGGTGATGGCGGCGGGCCCGGTGACGGCAATGGGGCCGGTACCGGAGGCGGCGAGGTCCGTGCCGTACTCGACCTGGCGGCGCGCGCCCGCCTCCTCACCCTGGACCGCGAGCGGGTGGAGCTGGCCCACGAGGCGCTGATCCGATGCTGGCCCCGGCTGCACGGCTGGCTGACCGAGGACCGTGAGGCCACCCGGACCGCGCGCCGTCTCACCGACGCCGCCCAGACCTGGGAGGCACTGGGGCGCGAACCCGGCGCGCTGTACCGAGGCACCCGGCTCGCGCTGGCCGCCGGACTCGACCGTACGGCGATGTCCGTACCGGAGCGGGAGTTCCTCGACGCCGGTCTGGCCGCCCGGGCGGCGGAAGACGCGGCCGTGCGGCGCAGGTCCCGGTTCCGGCGCCTGGGCGTGGGGCTGCTGAGCGTCCTGCTCGTGCTGACCACCACGACCGCAGCCCTGGCCGTACGGGCACAGCGGGCGGCGGACCAGCAGCGCGACGTCGTCGGTTCGCAGCGGGCCGCCGAACGGGCGGCGGCACTGCGCGGCGTCAACCCGGCACTGGCGGCCCAACTCAGCTTGGCCGCCTACCATTTGTCGCCCACCCCGGAGGCGCGCGGCAGCGTACTCAGTACCTTCGCGACCCCGTACGCAACCCAGTTGACGGGCCGTCAAGGTGCCGTCACCGCACTGGCGTTCAGTGCCGACGGCCGTGTCCTGGTCACCGGCGACGCCGACGGGACCGTGCGATTACAGCGGGTGCCCGACTCGCACCGGCCGGCCGACCCGGTCACCCCGGGCCGCCTCGGCGGCGCCGTACACACGGTCGCCGTCAGCCCCGACGGGCGGCTGCTGGCGGCCGGGGGCGAGGACGGCACGGTAGGGGTGTGGGACATCGGCGACGTACGGCACCCCCGGCTCGCGACCCGGCTGCCGGGCGACGCCGGTCCGGTGGTGGGGTTGGGATTCGCCCCTGAAGGCCGCAACCGCAGCCGCACCCTCACGACCGCCGCCCGCGACGGAATCCGGGTCTGGCACCTGTCGAACCCCCGCCAACCACGCGCCCTCGCGACCTTGGACGCGGGCCCCGACATCACCGCCGCCACGTTCCACCGGGACGGCCGCACGCTGGCCACGGGACACGATGACGGCGCGGTACGGCTGTGGGAGCCGTCGGAGTCGGGCGGCCGGCTACGACTACGCCAACTGTCGACGGTACCGGGACGGACGGGCCTACCCGGCGAGGCAGGCGGAGCCGACTGGACCGACCAGGCCACCCCCACATCCCAGGCCTCCCCCACCACCACCCCCACCGCCCACACCGGCCCCGTCAACGCAATGGCCTTCGCCCCCGACGGTCGTCAACTCGCCACCGGCGGCGCCGACTTCACCGTGCGGCTCTGGGACGTGGGGCAGGCGGCTCGGCCCCGCCAGACGCAGGTGCTCACCACGCACACCGATGCCGTCAACGCCGTCGCCTTCAGCCCCGACGGGCGGCGGCTGGCCACCGGCGGTACCGACGGCACCGTACGGCGGTGGGACGCGGAGGGTGATGGTGTGGAAGGTGATGGTGTGGAAGGTGACGGTGACGGGTCCGTTCGGGAGGCGGCCGTGCTCACGGGGCACACCGGGAGCGTCCGGGCGCTGGCCTTCGGGCCCGGGGGACACACGCTGGCCAGCGGCAGCGAGGACCAGAGCACCCGGCTCTGGGACCTGCCCGGCCCCGCCCTGACCGGCGCCACCAGCTCCCTCTACTCCGTCGCCTTCACCCCCGACGGCCGCCTGCTCGCCACCGCCAGCTACGACCGCACCGTGCGCCTCTGGAACCTCGCCGACCCGAACCGTCCCCGCGAACTCCCTCCGCTCACCGGCCACACCGGCCCCGTCAACTCCGTCGCCTTCCGCCCCGACGGCCGCACCCTCGCCAGCGCCAGCGCCGACGGCACCCTGAGGCTATGGGCCCCGGAGGCGGCGTCCCGGCTCCTCAGCGCGGTCCCCGCCCGGGTCGGTCACGTCAACACGCTCGCCTTCAGCCCCGACGGGCGCACCCTGGTCACCGGCGGCGAGCAGGGCACCGTACGCCTCTGGAACACCACCGACGTACGCCGCCCCCGTCCGCTGTCCGCCCTGTGGCTGACCGGTGCCGTGGACTCCGTGGCGTTCGCGCCCGACGGTCGCACCCTGGCCGTGGCCAGCCGGAACCGTACGGCCACCCTCTGGAACGTCACCAGCCGACGCCACCCCGCCCGGCTGTCCGTCCTCACCGGCCACACCGGCGCCGTGAAGTCGGTCGCCTTCACGCCCGACGGCCGCACCCTCGCCACCGGCAGCGAGGACCGCACCGTACGACTGTGGAGCCTCGACGACCCCCGCCACCCGCTCTCCCGCGACCGACTCACCGGCTACACCGACGGCGTCATGTCCGTCGCCTTCGCGCCGGACGGCCGGACGCTGGCCGCCGCGAGCGCCGACAAGAAGGTGCGGTTGTACGGGCTGACAGCCGACGCCGAGGTCCGAGAACCGGTGCTGCTGACCGCCCACACCAAGCCGGTGGACACCCTCGCGTTCAGTCCCGACGGCCGCACCCTGGCCACCGGCAGCGAGGACTGGACCGCCCTCCTCTGGGACCCCGACATCGACCGCGTCGCCGCCCGCATCTGCGCCACGGCCTTCCCGACCATCACCCGAGCCGAATGGCGCCAGTACTTCCCGCAGTGGAAGTACCGCCCACCGTGCGGAAGTTGAGGCCCTACGGCGTCGGCGTCGGCATCGGGCGGTGCGCCAGAAGGGCTTCGACTTCAGATCACCTGGGTCACCTGGCTATGCGGGCCACACCCCCATAGATGCCGATCTCCTCGGACCTCTCCGGCGGCGGGCCGTCGGGGCGCCAGAACGGGACCTGGGCCAGGCCGGGGTCGACCAGTTCGAAGCCGTCGAAGAGGCGCTCCACCTCGGCGCGGGGGCGAAGATTCAGGGTGGCGGTGGCCTTCTTGCTGTACTCGGCTTGGGCGTCCGTACGGTCCGCGAAGTCGCCCGTGGCGTGCGAGAGGACCAGGAAGCTGCCGGCCGGCAGCGCGTCGCGCAGGGTGGCGACGATCTCCCCGGGCTTCTCCGCGTCGGTGAGGAAGTGGACGACGGCCACCAGGAGCAGCGCGACCGGCTCGTCGAAGTCGATGTTCCGGCGGACGTCCGGGTGCTCCAGGACGGTCCGGGGGTCACGCAGATCGGCCAGCACGGTACTGGTCCCGCCGCCGGAGCGGCTCAGCAGCGCGTCGGCGTGCGCCTTCACGATCGGGTCGTTGTCGACGTACGCGACCCGCACCTCGGGCGCCAGCTCCTGGGCGACCTCGTGCACATTCGGCGACGTGGGCAGCCCAGTGCCGATGTCGAGGATCTGGCGTACACCGCCGCCGACCACGTGTCGGACCGCCCGCCGCATGAAGGCACGGTTGGCCCGCAAACCGATCCGCACCTCGGGCGCGGAGGCGGCGAGCGCCTCACCGGCCTGCTGATCGACCTCGTAGTTGTCCTTGCCGCCCAGCAGATAGTCGTAGATCCGGGCAGGGTGCGGTCTGCTGGTGTCGATGTCCTCGATCCGGACGTGATCCTGACTCACCCTGCGTTCCTCCCGGTCGGCTTCCGCGTCAAGTTCCGTATCAACTGCCGTATCAACTTCCGTTCCCGTGAGGGTAGTTCAAGGCGACGGGGACTTGACGAGGCACGTCGTCATCGCTGCGCGCCGACGTATTCGATCGCCGTCGACATCCGGCCCGCTCGCACCGGACCCGCTCCGCCCGGGTCTGTTCGGGCGCCGTCGGGCCAGTCTCCGGCCCAGTGCCTGCCCCGGCGCCTCGATGTACCGGTAGCTCAGGACGCACAGCGGCAACAGCACGGCGAAGAAGGCCACTTCCAGCAGGGGAGTGTCCTGTCGCCGTCGGCCGATCGTGCCGTCGCTCGCCATCAGCAGCAGCGGATGCAGCAGGTAGACCGAGTAACTGATCGTGCCCAGACCGATCAGCAGAAGCGGTACGCGGCGGTGGCGCAGCGCCAGTCCGACGCCGAAGGTGAGTACGGCCAGCAGGAACGCCGTGATCCAGCCGCGCCGCGTGAACTGGGCCCCGTCGCCGTGCCCGTACGCGCTTCCCACGGCGCAGACGACGACCACGACGGCCATACAGGCGGCGTACCACCAACTGCTCCGGCCGTGCTCGGCCCGGTGGACGACCGTGCCGAGGAACATCACGGCGAGGATCACCAGGCCCTCCCACACCGGGACCGTGCCGTTGAAGAGGACCAGCACGAGTGCGAGCGCTGCGCCCACCCCGCCGCCGAACACCTGGAGCCGGGGCGACCTGGCGCTCGTACAGCAGATGGCGACGGTCAGGGCGATCGCCGTGAGCGTGACCAGTGTGCCGGTGCCGACCGCCTCGGAGAGGGCCGAGACCGGGAGCGCGACCCCGGTCGCCACGCTCACGGCGGCGAGCACGGCCAGGGTGACGGCGACCGGCGCCGGCCGCTCGTGCCGGCGGACCGTGAAGAGGGCGACGACCAGGAGGTAGAAGGCCATCTCGTAGGAGAGCGTCCACAGGACGAGGAGGAGGTTGGGGGTGCCCAACAGCTCCTGGAACAGGGTGAGATGGGCGACGGCGGTGGTGGCGGCGCCGAGGTCGGTGCGTGGCTCGGTGACCCCGAGGAGGCCGAGGGCGAGGACGGTGGCGACGGCCGCCACGCACAGGGGGTAGATGCGGAACACCCGCCCGATCCAGAACGTCCGTACACAGCCCCGGCGTTCGAGCGACGCCGGGATGATGTAGCCGCTCACCAGGAAGAACACCATGATGCCGTACCGGCTGGTGTTGAACTCCGGGACCAGCTCCCGCCGGAACTCCGGGAGGAAGGAGTACGCCGAGTGGTCGAACACGACGACGAGCGCCGCGATGCCCCGCAGGGCGTCCAGCCACCCCAGTCGGCCCGACCGCCCCTGCGACGGGCTCGGCGGGGCGGTCATGGGGTGGGCTTCACGGGGACGCAGGGCTCGGACTCGGCCTCGGTCGTGGAGGAGTCGAGCGTGTACCGGTCGATCTCGTAGGCGTGTACCGCCTGCGGCTCGGCGCTGCCCTCGCTGTTCTCGAAGACCAGCACGTTGCCCCGGCTCAGGGTGACCCGCACGGGCACGGTCCAGGCGTGGACGGGTTCACTGACGATGTCGTCCTTGCCGACCGACACGAGCCGGAGGGCGGCGGCCCTGCCCCACGGCTTGCAGGTGTACCCGGGCGGGAGCAGCTCCACGTCCACCACGATGCCGTTCGGGCGCAGTTCCCGCGCGAGTTCGTACTGGGCGTCGAGGTCGATCCGTTCGCCCTGGAGGGTGAGCGTGACCCTGCCGTCGCCGTGGCGCTCCACCGCGTACGCCACCGAGTCGGCCGGCGTACCCGGTACGACCACCAGGGCGAGCCCGGCCACGGCACAGGTCGCGGCGGCGAGGGCGATCCGGCGCGGGGTGACCAGCGGAGCGTCCCGGCGGTGCACGGAAGTGTCCGCAGTGTCCGCAGTGTCCGCGTCGCCGCTGCCCATCCCCGCGTCCCCGATGTCCACCCCCGTCCCACCGCTGCCCGCGCCCGCCTCCCGCAGCTCGATCTCCCGCTGCAACTCCTTCAGCAGCCGGTCCTCGAACGACGTCCTCCTCGTGCTCATGCCTCGCCCTTCCTGACGTACAAAAGTGATGTGTCCGGCGTCGTCTCCACAGCCCTTCGACCCGCCTCCCCGCGCAGCGCCTTGCGTGCCCGGTGCAGTCGGACCCTCGCCGTGACCGGGCGGATGCCCAGCGCGGACGCCGCCTCCGGGATCGTGAGCTGGTCCACCACGATCAGCTCCAGGACGGCCCGCTCGCCCTCGGGAAGCCGTTCGAGAGCGGCCAGGGCGCGTCGCCCTGGACTCTCCGCGTCGAGCTTGTCCTCGATACGGGCGATGTCGTCGGCGTCCAGCAGCCGCCGCCCGGAGAACCGCCGGTCCCGCTCGGCCTCCCGGGCGACCCGACGCCGCTCCGACGACACGACGTTGCGTGCGATGCCGTACAGCCAGGCCGTCTCGTTGCCCAGGCGCGGCTTGTACGTGTGGGCCGAGTCGAGCACGGCGAGGAAGATCTCGGCCGTCAGATCGGCCGCCGTGTGGGGGTCGTCGACCCGTCGGGCCACGAACCGCAGCACGGCGTCGACATGACGCCGGTAGAACGCTTCGAAGAGCGCCGGGTCATGGACGGCATCGGAGGGCCCACCCCGTAACCTTTCCGCCTCCGCACCATCCACTGGCATCTCCTTCGCGTCCTGCTCGCAGCGGCCTTCGCTCTTTCACCTGTTCTTGGGCGGAGACCCGAAAAGCGTTACAAGCCGCCGACCGCCGATGCCCGCCCACCGGCAACGCCCGTCCACCAGCAATACGGAATCCGGCCGACATCCGACCGGTATCCGGCTGGCGCCGGACAGGCCCTGGCGGCGGTGGACCCGCCCCGGATCCACTCCGTTCCGCCCCTCGAACGAACCTGTCGATGACACCACGAGCCACTCTGGAATCCCGCGTTCCGATTCACTCGAACTGGATTCCGGTTAGCGAAATCCGGGCGTTCGCGAAGGTCGATCTGGCGTTCGAAAGCGACTTAATCCTCGTCGCCACACTTCGGCCGATTCCTGTCCATTAATGCCGCATATTAGGCAATATCTGAAGTGCTCCTGGTCACTATTGGTTGATCCCAGAAGCACAATGGGCATCTTGATCATCATGACCACCGAGACACGCACACCCCATCCAGTCCTCGATCAAGCCGCCATCACGAGCCTCCTCTTCCGCGACGGTTCGGACGGAAACAAGATCCACGGCCGCTGGCGCAAGGCGGTCTCGAACGAACTGTTCCGGTACCGTCCCGGACTCGGAACCCAGCAGCGCTGGCAGCTCGCCTACGAGCGGCTGCGCGTGCTGAACAACGAGGTCCCCTCACCCGAGAACTTCGCCAACGATCCACGCGGACTTGCGGCGTTGCACGAGTGGACCTGCCCGGTGGACGGCGCCACCGTCACCGTGGCCGGGATTCACTACAACCTTTTCCTCGGCAGCGTCGTCGACGACCAGGTGTCCCCGCCCCGCGAGTTGGCGGACTTCACGTCCATGACCCGTATGGGCACGTTCCTGTGCACGGAGCGCGCGCACGGCAACGACGTACCGGCGCTGGAGACCGTCGCCCGCTACGACCGGGAGAACGACGAGTTCGTCCTGCACACCCCGCACCCCGGGGCGCAGAAGTACATGCCCAACACCAGTTCCTCGGGCGGCCCCAAGACCGCCGTGGTCGCCGCGCGGCTCATCGTCGACGACAAGTACCTGGGCGCCTTCCTCTTCCTCACCCCGCTGAGCGACGAGTACGGCACCCTGCCCGGCATCACCGTCACCCAGCTGCCCGAGCGCATAGGCACCTCGGTGGACCACTGCGCCACCGACTTCGACCACGTACGGCTGCCCCGCACCGCCCTCATCCAGGGCGCCCACGGACAGCTCCTGCCCGACGGAACCCTCGTCAGCTCCGTCGGCAGCCCGCGAAAACGGTTCATCCACGCCATCAGCAGAGTCACGGCGGGCAAACTGTGCATGAGCGCGAGCGGGCTCGGAGTGGCCCGTACGGCGCTCGCCGTCGCCGTCCGGTACTCGTACACCCGGCACATCTCCGGGCCGGTCGCCGGACAGCGCGTCCCGCTCGCCGCCCACCGCAGCCACCACTCCCGCCTCCTCGACCACACCGCCACCGCCTACGCCATGACCTTCCTCCACCGCGTGGCCACCGAACGGTGGGTCACCCACAAGCCCGAGGAGCGCGCGGACGCCGAACGGCTGGTCGCCGTCACCAAGGGGTGGGTCACCTGGCGGGCCCGCGAGATCGCGACCGAGAGCCGGGAACGGTGCGGCGCGCGCGGGCTGTTCCTCGTGAACGGGCTCGCCGACCTGGCCGGCAACATGGACGGCGCGATCACCGCCGAGGGCGACAACCTGGCGATCTGGTGCAAGGCCGGCGCCGAGATGATCTTCGGCCATGAGCTGGCGGCCGAGCCCGTCCCGGCCACCGGCGACGAACCGCTCACCGACCCCGGCCTGCTGCGCCGCGCCCTCACCGCCGCCGAGCGCTACTGGCACCTCGCCGCCCGACGCGACCTGCGGAGCGGGGGCGGCGGCGACGCCCTCGGCCGCTGGAACAACGCGTCCGACGCCGCCCTGAACCTCGTGGAGGTGTACGCGGTCGGCCAGGCCGCCGACGCCTTACTCGCCGCCACCGCCCGTGTCTCCGACCCGATCACGCGCTCCGTCCTGGAGGACCTCGGCGCGCTCTTCCTCCTCCGTCAGGTCAGCGCCCGCAGCGGTCTGCTGCTCGCCGAACGGGCCCTCACCGCCGACCAGGTCCGCGCCCTCCCGGAGACCCTGAACACCCTCACGACCCGGCTCGCCCCGCACCTCAGCACCCTGACGCAGGCCTTCGACGTCCCGGAGGAACACCTGTTGTCACTGCCGATGCTGACCGGCGCGTGATTCTTCCGGTCTGTGCGATGTGGGCTGCGATGGGGCAGTTCTTGGCCTAAAAATGACGTGTGCATGATGTTCGGTTGAGGCGGTGGCCCAGTTGAGGCAGAGGTTCAATTGGGGCAGACGCTCGACCGGGACAGCCGATAACGCGCGCCGGGCGTGTGGGGGATGTACGCCCGGCCGATCGGCAAATCGATCCATGTGCGGCTCAAGCGGCCCGCCGCAACACCCGGTACAGCCCCGCACTCACCGCGAACCCCACCAGGCACGTGATGTCACCGAAGGCCGGCCACTGGTCCGGCACCCAGCCCACGTACTTCTCCTGGTTCGAGAAGAGCGGCACCGACACCACGATGCCCGCCAACAGGGAGGCGATTCCAGGCCAGTTGGCGAAGGACCGGTCGGACAGCCGCGCGGCCAGCGTCTCCACCGGCGTCCGCGTCTGAAGCCACCGCTCCACCAGCACCACACCCAGCCACGGACCCACCCAGTAGGCGATCACCAGCAGGAACGCCTCGTACGCGTGCCCCGCGTCCGCCAGCGACGACCAGGCCGCCGCCGTACCCGCGAGCCCGCACAGCACGACGATCGCGCCGCGCCCCAGCCACACGGGGAGCCGGAAGCCCAGGGACGTGACCGACATCGCGGAGGAGTAGACGTTCAGGGCGTTCGCCGAGACCGCGCCCAGGATGATGGCGAGCAGCACCAAGTCGCTGAGCCAGCCCGGGAGATGACCCGTGAAGGCCGCTGTCGGGGACGCGCCCTCGGGAGCGACGATCGTCGCCGAGGCCGCGCCGATCAGCGACACGACGGCGACGGACACGAACAGGCCCACGGCCGGGTAGAGCGCGGTCCGGAACCGGTCGGCCGTACGGGGAAGATAGCGGGAGTAGTCCGAGGCACCCGGGTTCCAGCCGGCCGTGTACCCCCAGGCCGCGCTGAAGGCGAGCAGGAACCCACCGATACCGCCGCCGGCGCCCGGCGCGCCCAGGTCCGCCTCCTTGAACGTCCAGACACCGGCCAGCAGGAAGACGACCGCCAGCGCCGGGAACGCGTACTTCTCGAAGGCGTGGACGAAGTTGTGGCCGATGAAGCCGATCACGATCTCCGCCACCACCACGAGCAACAGGGAGGGGAGGGGCCGCAGTCCGGTCAGCGTGTTGAGCGCGAAAGCGGCGCTCACACTGTTGACGGCGAACCAGCCGACACCCGCGACAAGCGCGTTCACACCGGCGGGCAGCAGATTCCCCTTGAACCCGAAGGAGAACCGGCCGATCGCCATCTGCGGTACGCCGAACCGGGGCCCGTCGAGGGAGAGGATGCCGTGCGTCAGCGAACCGAGCGCGGTGCCCAGCAGCAGGGCCGCGGACGCCTGCCAGAAGTTCAGCCCGAAGAACAGGACCGAGATCACGCCGATGTAGACGGTCGCGAACTCGATGTTCGGCGAGGCCCAGGTCCAGAGCAACTGGAGGGGGCCGCCGTGCCGTTCGGCGTCCGGGATGGGTTCCGAGCCCGCCGTCTCGACGGCGATGACCTTGTCGCCGTACTCGGGGGCCGGGCTCACAGGGGTACTGGCCGGAGCAGTCGTCATGCGAGGTAAGTGTCCGGCCCCCGCCCGGCCCGGCCCAGGGGCGCATTGTCCGCTTCGGGGGGCTCGTCGGCGTACAGCTTGTACGGGGCAGCTTGTACGAGGGCTGCCGACAGCCCCCGTAAGCCTTATTCCTTGGGCTAGTCCTTGGGCTCCTCGCCGTTCTCCCTGCGCTTCAGCTCCTCCTCGCGGCGGCGCAGGTCGGCCTCCCAGTCGCGCAGGTGGGCGTCGTCGTCCTGCACCGGCTCGCTGTCGTCGGCCTTCTCGGCTTTCTCGACCTTTTCGTCCTTGAGGGACTTCAGGAACTCGGGGTTGTCGTCCGGGGCGACCCACTGGCCGCCCGAGGCGGAGCCCATGCGCCGGGAGGTGGCGCGGTCGCGGCCGATGATCAGCCAGGAGATGGAGCCGACCAGCGGGAACAGCAGGATGAGCAGGGCCCACACGGGCTTGGGCATGAAGCGGACGTCCTTCTCCTGCGTGGTCACGCAGTCGATGAACGCGTAGATGCTCAGTGCGAGAGGCACCAGGATGAGCAGCACCCGGAGCATGTATCGGTCCCCTTGAGTCGCTGTCCGGGCGCTCCGACGGTCGCGTCCGGCCCCCGCTGACGGGTCCAGGGTAGTGGGTGACGGATACTGGAACGCATGGCTTACGACGATCTTCGCTCCCTGCTCAGGGCGCTGGAGCGCGAGGGTGACCTCAAGCGCATCAAGGCCGAGGTGGACCCGTACCTGGAGGTCGGGGAGATCGTCGACCGGGTGCAGAAGGCAGGCGGGCCCGCGCTGCTCTTCGAGAACGTGCGCGGGTCGGCGATGCCGCTGGCGATGAACGTGTTCGGCACCGACCGCAGGCTGCTGAAATCCCTCGGACTGAAGTCGTACGAGGACATCAGCGACAAGATCGGCGGGCTGCTGAAGCCCGAGCTGCCGCACGGGTTCGTCGGTGTGCGCGAGGCGTTCGGGAAGCTCGGCGCGATGACGCACGTACCGCCGAAGAAGGTGAAGTCCGACAACGCGCCGGTGCAGGAGGTCGTCCTCAAGGGCGACGAGGTGGACCTCGACCGGCTCCCGGCCCTGTTCACCTGGCCGCAGGACGGCGGCTCCTTCTTCAACCTCGGGCTGACGCACACCAAGGACCCGGAGAACGGCGTACGCAACCTCGGTCTCTACCGCCTCCAGCGGCACGACAAGCGCACGATCGGTATGCACTGGCAGATCCACAAGGACAGCCGGAACCACTACCAGATGGCCGCGCGCAAGGGGGAGCGGCTGCCGGTCGCCATCGCCTTCGGGTGTCCGCCCGCCGTGACGTACGCGTCCACCGCGCCCCTCCCCGGTGACATCGACGAATATCTGTTCGCCGGGTTCATCGCGGGCAAGCGGATCGAGATGGTCGACTGCAAGACGGTGCCCTTGCAGGTGCCGGCGCAGGCGGAGGTCGTCCTGGAGGGCTGGCTGGAGCCGGGGGAGATGCTCCCGGAGGGCCCCTTCGGCGACCACACCGGGTTCTACACCCCGCAGGAGCCCTTCCCGGCGCTCACCATCGACTGTGTGACGATGCGGCGGCGACCGCTGCTCCAGTCGATCGTCGTCGGCAGGCCGCCGACGGAGGACGGCCCGCTGGGCCGGGCCACGGAGAGGTTCTTCCTCCCCCTCCTCAAGATCATCGTTCCGGACATCGTGGACTACCACCTCCCCGAGGCGGGCGGCTTCCACAACTGCGCGATCGTCGCGATCGACAAGAAGTACCCGAAGCACGCGCAGAAGGTCATGCACGCGGTCTGGGGCGCCCACATGATGTCCCTCACCAAGCTCATCGTGGTCGTCGACTCGGACTGCGACGTCCACGACCTGCACGAGGTCGCCTGGCGGGCCCTCGGCAACACGGACTACGCCCGCGACCTGACGGTGGCCGAAGGCCCCGTCGACCACCTCGACCACGCCTCCTACCAGCAGTTCTGGGGCGGCAAGGCGGGCATCGACGCGACCCGGAAGTGGCCCGAGGAGGGGTACACACGGGACGGCGGCTGGCCGGAGATGGTGGTGTCGGACCCGGAGACGGCGGCGACGGTCGACAGACGCTGGAAGGAATACGGCCTGTGAGTTCCGCATCTGCCTCTGCTGCACTGCCCCAGCCGGGGCGTACGAAAGCATTCCTGCGCCTGGTCATGATCGAGCACTCGATCTTCGCGCTGCCCTTCGCCTACATCGCGGCGCTCACGGCGATGTTCCAGGCGGACAAGGACATCCACTGGGGCAAGCTGCTCCTGGTCACGATCTGCATGGTCGGTCTGCGGACGTTCGCGATGGCCGTCAACCGGATCATCGACCGCGAGATCGACGCCCGTAACCCGCGTACGGCCCACCGCGAGCTGGTGACCGGCGCGATGTCGGTGAAGCACGCCTGGACCGGCGCGCTGATCGCCGTCGTGATCTTCCTGGGCTCGGCGGCCCTTCTGAACCCCCTCTGCCTGGCCCTCGCCCCCGTCGCCGTGATCCCGATGGTGGTGTACCCGTACGGCAAGCGGTTCACGAACTTCCCGCAGGCCATCCTGGGTCTCGCCCAGGCCATGGGCCCGGTCGGCGGCTGGCTGGCGATCACGGGGGAGTGGTCCTGGGACGCGGTCATCCTCGGTCTGGCGGTCGGTATCTGGATCGGCGGCTTCGACCTGATCTACGCCTGCCAGGACGTCGAGACGGACCGCGAGACCGGTGTGCTGTCGGTGCCCGCGCGCTTCGGCATCCCGGCGGCGGTGTGGGGCGCGCGCGCCTGCCACACCGTCACCACGGCACTTCTGGCCTGGTACGCGGTCGCCACCGACGCCGGTACGTTCCTCTGGGTCGGCCTGGTGGTCGTCGCGGGCGCGTTCCTGTACGAGCACAACATCGTGAAGCCGAACGACCTGTCGCGGCTCAACAGGGCGTTCTTCTCGGTCAACGGATTCATCGGAATCGCGCTTTTCGTGTGCGCGCTGCTGGACCTGCTGGTCCGGGGCCTCACGCCGTAGAGGTCAGCCTGCACGCGGCCTACTCGGGTTCACGCGCCGCGGGTACGGGGGCGCCGAGGAGCGGAAGGCTGAGCCGGGTCCACCGGTCCAGTGCCTGTTCCAGGCAGGCCTCGGCGGGGTCCAGTGCCCCGTCTGCCAGGTGGAGTTCGCGGTTCGGCAGTTGCAGTGCGAGCTGAACTACTCCATGAGGAACACCAACCTGGCGGAGGACGGTTACTTCGGCCCGGCGACCCGGGCTGCGGTACTGAAGTTCCAGGGCTGCGTCAACATCACCGTCGACGGGATCGTCGGTCGTGTCACCTGGGCAAGCCTCAACTACTGGGCCGCGTCGAACGCGTACGCGTGTTGACGAGTCGTCGTAGGACTCCTGGCCGCTGATCCCGGCCGGACAGGCGGCGCCGGATCCCCGGCGTCGCCGGTCGCGCGGAGGACACCTCCTCCGTGCCCCTACGCCACAGCGCCCGCCGAAGTCCTCCGTCGCCGGAAGACAACCGCCGCCCCCACCCCCGCTATCAGCCCGATCAGATGCCCCTGCCAGCTGACCCCCGTCTGGGTCGGAGCCAGGCCCGCCAGGAAGGTCGTGCCCCAGACGGCCGCCACGAGCAGGCCCGCCAGGATGCCCAGTGGCCGGCGTTCCACGAAGCCCGTCACCAGCAGGTAGCCGAAGAGGCCGAAGATCAGGCCGGAGGCGCCCGCCGTGTTGGTGTGCGCCGGGGCTATGAGCCACACACCCACTCCGTCGGCGACGATGATCAGCGCGCAGACCGCGGCGAACCGGCGCAGGCCGCCCAGGGCCGCGAGGAAGCCGAGGACCAGCAGCGGGACGCTGTTGGCGGCCACATGGCCGAAGCCGAAGTGGATGAAGGCGGCGGGGACGACATCGACCAGCTCGGAGGGCGTACGAGGTGTGATGCCCAGGCCGTCCAGCGCGTGGCCGCTCGCCACGTCGACGACCTCAAGCAGCCACAGCAGCGCCACCCAGCCGAGCATCAGCTTGGCGGCGGCCTTCGCGCGGTCACCGCCGGACAGGCGCGTGTCGGACAGTCGGCCACCGGGCCGGTCAGGACCCGCACCGGGCCGGACCATCCGCGCCGGACCCCACTTCTCCCACATGTGCAGACCCCCGTCCCGCCCATCACGGACGAATCAACTCGTCCCTTCCAGGGAACGCCCGAGCGCCCTCCCACGGTTCCCACCCCACGATGCCGGATAAGCTCGGTCCCGTGAACCCACTCAAGCCAGGAGAGACGCCGCGCGCGCCTTGGATCGTGGGGGTGTCCGGCGCCTCCGGCACGCCATACGCCGCCGCCGTCCTGCGCGGCCTCCTCGATGCGGGCGAGAGCGTCGACCTCGTCGTGTCCCGGGCCTCCCGGCTGACGCTGCTCGACGAGACCGGGATCTCCTTCCGGGACGCCCATTGGCAGGACGACCTGCGGGAATGGCTGACCCGGGGCGCCGACGGCAAGCCCGACACCTTCGACGTGGACATCAGCGGCGTACGGCACTGGGCTGCCGGTGACCTCGCCGCCGGGCCGTCCTCCGGGTCGTACGCCACCAAGGGGATGCTGATCGTGCCCGCCTCCACGGCCTGCGTGGCCGGGGTCGCGCTCGGGCTGTCCAAGGATCTGCTGCAACGGGCGGCCAGTGTGACCCTCAAGGAGCGGCGCGCACTCGTCGTCGCCGTACGGGAGTCCCCGCTCAACGGGCAGACGCTGCGGCACCTCGTGACGCTGGACGACGCCGGCGCGAGCGTCGTACCGGCCTCGCCCGCCTTCTACGCCGGTGCCACCCACATCCAGGACCTGGTGGACTTCGTCGCCGGGCGCGTGCTCGACGCGGCGGGCGTCCCGCACGGGCTGTACCGCCGCTGGGAGGGCGAACTCGGCGGCGGGGCGTCGCGTACGTCCCGTACTGATAACGGCTGAGTCCTGGGCCGTATCAGTGATTCGCGGTACCGCTCATCACTTTGAGCACCAGCAGAACCTTCAGCACATTCAGCACTTCAGCATCATCGGCAAACTTCAAGATTCTTCATCGGAAGGCTCGATCGCATGGACGCGGTGGACAGGCAGCTCATCCAGGCCCTGAGGGAGAACGGCCGGGCCTCCTATGCCGAGCTGGGGCGCCTCGTCGGTCTGTCGGGACCCAGTGTCACCGACCGCATCAACCGGCTGGAGGCGGCCGGTGTCATCACCGGGTACCGCGCCACCGTCGACTCCGCCTCGCTCGGCCTCGGAGTCATCGCGCTCATCGGCATCTCGTTGTCCGACGCGGCCGACCACGAGGACGTGGCGCGCCGGCTCCGGGACCTCGGTGAGATCGAGGACTGCTGGTTCATCGCGGGCGACGACTCGTTCATGCTCAAGGTGCGGGCGAGTGACGTCGACGGTCTGGAGAAGACGATCCGGCGGCTCAGCGGGATTCAGGGCGTCTCCAGGACCCGTACGACAGTCGTGCTCTCCACGAAGTGGGAGAACAGGGTCGGAGACCTGCCCGAAGAGGTCTGAGCGGTCAGGTCGTACGGTTGGGCATGTTGGCGGATTGCCGGACAAGGGTGTGGGAGTGGGTATGGACGTCGGACTCAAGCGCGAGCTGGAGCAGAAGGTCAGGGCCGGTGAGCGGCTGACCCGCGAGGACGGCATCGCGCTCTACGAGTCGGACGACCTCGCCTGGCTCGGCGGGCTCGCGCACGAGGTGCGGACCCGTAAGAACGGTGACGTCGTGCACTTCAACGTCAACCGGCATCTCAACATGACCAACGTGTGCACCGCCTCCTGCGCCTACTGCTCGTTCCAGCGCAAGCCGGGCGAGAAGGACGCGTACACGATGCGCATCGAGGAGGCGGTGAAGCTCGCCAAGGCGATGGAGGGCGAGAACCTCACCGAGCTGCACATCGTCAACGGGCTGCATCCGAGTCTGCCGTGGCGGTACTACCCGCGGTCGCTGCGCGAGCTGAAGGCGGCCCTTCCGGACGTCTCGCTCAAGGCGTTCACGGCGACGGAGATCCACCACTTCGAGACGATCAGCGGGCTGTCGGCGTCGGAGATCCTCGACGAGCTGATCGACGCGGGCCTTGAGTCGCTGACCGGCGGCGGCGCCGAGATCTTCGACTGGGAGGTCCGCGAGCACATCGTGGACCACCGGACGCACTGGGAGGACTGGTCGCGGATCCACCGCCTCGCGCACGAGAAGGGTCTGAAGACCCCGTGCACCATGCTGTACGGCCACATCGAGGAGCCCCGCCACCGCGTCGACCACGTCCTGCGCCTGCGCGAACTCCAGGACGAGACGAACGGCTTCCAGGTCTTCATCCCGCTCCGCTACCAGCACGACTTCGTCGACATGAAGGACGGCAAGGTACGGAACAGGCTCCAGGCCCGTACCCAGATGGCGACCGGCGCGGAGGCCCTCAAGACCTTCGCGGTGTCGAGGCTGCTGTTCGACAACGTCCCGCACGTCAAGGTCTTCTGGGTCATGCACGGCGTCCAGACCGCGCAACTGGCGTTGCAGCACGGCGCGGACGACATGGACGGCTCGGTCGTCGAGTACAAGATCACGCACGACGCCGACAACTACGGCACGCCCAACAAGCTCACCCGCGAGGACCTTCTCGACCTGATCCGGGACGCCGGGTTCCGGCCGGTGGAGCGCAATACGCGGTACGAGATCATTCGGGAGTACGAGGGTCCGGACCCGGCGCGTCGGGAGTCGCCGCAGCCGATGCGGGTGTGAGTTTGCGGGGCTTGGTGGGCGGGTGCGGGTCCGTCGTGGCTGGTCGCGCAGTTCCCCGCGCCCCTGGAGAGCGGGGCTGCGCCCCGGCTCTCCAGCTGGGAGTGAGGGCTCGGGTTCGAACGACGGTGCGGTAATAGGTATTCTTCGGCCGTGGCGCTTACCTTCACCCTCGATCCTGCCGTCGACGCCCCCCTCCGTGACGGCATTCTCGATCTCTGGACCGATGTCACCAATTCGGGTGGTGCGGTCGGCTTCGTCGCCCCCGTGGACCGGGAGACGGTCCGGCCCGAGCTGGTGAAGCAGTTCGTGGCGCTCGGGGCGGGGGCCGCTCGGCTGCTTGTCGGGCACGACGAGGAGGGGCGGGTCGCGGCGACCGCGTTCCTCACCTTCAACGCCCATCGGCTGCGGACGCACTGGCTGTGGGTCTACACGGTGATGGTGCATCCCAGGCACCAGGGCAAGGGGTACGGGCGGGACCTGATGGCGGCCGTCGCCGACGCCGCCCGTGGGCTCGACGGCATCGAGGCGATACGGCTCGGCTGCCGGGGCGGACTGGGCCTGGAGCGCTTCTACGGCTCCTGCGGCTACAAGGAGGTCGGCCGCGTGCCCGGCGCGATACGGGTCGCCCCCGGGGACGACCGCGACGACATCACGATGCTGCTGCCGCTGTACTGAGCGCGCCGCCGACTCGGCCGAGCACCCCACTGCAAGATCGTGACCTGGGCGTGTTTCACTGGATGACGCCCGTTATTGGCAATGTTCGGACCGGAAGAAGAGTGGATTGAGATGCTCCGCTACACGCTGATGCGCTTCGGGATCTTGGTGGCCTGCCTGCTGGTCGTCTGGGGCGCCGTCTACTCCGGAATCGCACCGCGCGGCCTGGGCAGCTCCAACGGCATGTGGGTCATCCTGCTCTCCCTCGTGATCTCCGCGCCGATCAGCTTCGTGGTGCTCCGCAAGGAGCGGGACCGGGCGTCGGTGCAGATCGTCGAGAAGGTGGACCGCGTCAAGGCCAACCTGGACGCGAACCGCAGCCAGGAGGACGAGGCGGTGGACGAGGCCGCCCGCGCCCAGGCCCAGGCCCAGGCCCAGGCCCAGACCCAGGGCCAGCCCTCCTGACTCGCGCCACAACTACCCTTGCCCTCATGGGTGCTGTGAAGAACAAACGGATGCCGCGTGCCGTCCGTGAGCAGCAGATGCTGGACGCCGCCGTACGGACCTTCGGCCAGCGGGGCTACATGGCCGCGTCGATGGACGAGATCGCCGAACTCGCCGGTGTCTCCAAGCCGTTGGTCTATCTGTACCTGAACTCGAAGGAAGACCTCTTCACCGCCTGCATCCGGCGCGAGGCGAGCAGACTCACCGAGGCCGTCCGCGCCGGTGTCGAACCGGCGCTCCCCGCCGACCGTCAACTCTGGGACGGTCTGCGCGCGTTCTTCACCCACACCGCCCAGAATCCGGACGGCTGGTCGGTACTGCATCTCCAGGCCCGCACCCACGGCGAGCCGTTCGCGGCCGAGGTCGCGGCGATGCGCGAGGAGATCGTCGCGTTCGTCACGCAGCTGATCGTGATCGCGGCCCGCGAGGCCCACCGCGACCCTTCCCTCCCGGAACGAGAGGTCGCCGGCCTCGCCGAGGCCCTCGTCGGCGCCGCCGAATCCCTGGCAGCCTGGGCCAACGCCACCCCGGGCGTCACCGCGAAACAGGCAGCAACGACCTTGATGAACTTCGCCTGGGCAGGCCTCAACAGTTTGATGGCGGGCAGTCCGTGGACACCCCCGCAGACTTCCGGCACGGAGAGCTAGAGGCGCCCCTGATGGGGCCGCAGGCCCCTCCTAGGGGCGCGGGGAACTGCGCGACCAGCCCCAACGGCGCCGCAGGGACCCAACAACCCTCACACCGCCCGAACCTCCCCCAGCAAATGCACCCGCCCCCCACTCCCACCCCGCAACTCAAAGCTCCCAAACCCATCCGCCCCATAAGCCGCCGCCCCCGGCAACAGCACAGGCGCCTTGAACTCGGCCCGAACCAGGGTCGATTCAGGGACACCATGGGCGGCCAGGCACCGCGCGACAGTCCACATGCCATGAGCAATCGCCCGCCGAAACCCGAACAGACGGGCGCCGAGGACGTTGAGGTGGATGGGATTGCGGTCACCGGAGACAGCGGCGTACCGCCGACCGACATCCCCACCGAGCCGCCACTCGGCGACAAGAGGCAACACCTCACGCTCCTCGGGGCCGGCGGCGGTGGCGGACGGCACAACGGCGCGTGAGCCGTGCCGTGCCAGATACGTACTCCGCGACTCCCACACCAACTCCTCCCCCTCCCGCAGATCCGTCCGCACCGACGCCTCGGTCCCCCGCCGATGCGCCGTCAACTCATCGACGTACACGGAGAGTTCGTACAGCCCGGTGGCCGCAAGCGGGCGCCAACGGACGATTTCCACCGACGTGTGCACCAGCCCGAGCAGCGGCAGCGGAAAGCTGCGGTCGGTCATCAGGCGCATGGCCAGGGGGAAGCCGAGGACGTGCGGGTAGGTGACGGGGAGGGCGTCGTCGCCGGTGGGGAAGCCGCAGACGCGTTCGTAGGCGGCGAGGCGGGCGAGGTCGATGCGTACGCCGGGCAGGGTGAGCCGGGTGCGGGGGCAATCGGCGTGCGTGCGGGGCCTGTTGAGGGCGGCCTTCTTGACGGGGGAGAGCAGGGCGCCCAGGGTGAGCAGCGGCGCGAGGGCCGGGGGCCGGTCGAGGGTGTGAAGGGAACGGTCGTCCATGGTCAACTCCCACCTCGGTACCGTACTTACTCCAGAGTCAGGTTACCGGAGGTAAGCCCCGGATCGCCCATTGGTGTCGATGGGCGGAAGGTGTGAAGAAGGCCTAGGAAGGCGCATGGGGCCGGTGCTAACGTGAAAAACGCTCAGGACAGGGCAAGTTGACTCATCGGTAGCCTGTGCGACACCTGAGCTTGCACACCCCCGCCGCCCCACCACCCCCGAACCCGCACGAACCCCACACGTGCGAGCCGTACGATCCGGTTCCTAACCAGCGGTAACCGCCGTCGTCGTACACCCGTGGCGAACGCCACCGGAGGTGCACGCCCCGGAAGGCCGCTGCACGCCACAGGAGCCGCCCGTGTCCTCGTCGTTCCCGTCCTCTACCCCGTCCTCGCCACTGCCCGTGTCCGCCGTCGGCTACGACGGCGAGCCCCTCCTGGTGGAGCCCGAGATACGGCGGCTGGACGGAGCCGTGCGCGAGGTGTCCGTACCGGCGGTCGTGACGTCCGTCACCTACGGCTCGCTCGCGGACATCCCGTTCGACAACGCGGACCAGGCACCCGCGGCGACGGTCCTCAGCCGCCGTACACAGGACGGGAGTTGGGCGCATGTGACGGCGGCCGAGTTCGCCGAGCAGGTGCTCGCGGTGGCCAAGGGGCTGATCGCCGAGGGTCTGGTGCCGGGCGACCGGCTGGCCATCATGGCGCGGACGACGTACGAGTGGACGCTCATGGACTTCGCCGCGTGGGCGGCGGGTCTCGTCACCGTCCCCATCTACCCGACGTCCTCCGCCTTCCAGGTCCGCTGGATTCTCCAGGACTCCGGCGCCGTGGCCCTCGCCGCGGAGACGGTCGCCCAGGCCGCTGCCCTCGGCCCGGAGCGCGACCGTATCCCCGACCTCCAGCACATGTGGGTCTTCGAGAAGGGGCACGTGGAGCGGCTCGCCGAGCTGGGCAAGGACGTGCCGGACCAGGAAGTCGCCGTACGGCGTGGGGTGTTGGGCCCCGACACGCTCGCCACCCTCATCTACACCTCGGGCACGACCGGCCGCCCGAAGGGCTGTGCGCTCACGCACGGCAACTTCTTCGCCGAGGTCGACAACGCCATCGAACTCCTCTACCCCGTCTTCCGGGACCGGACGAAGGAGGAGGCGTCGGTGCTGCTGTTCCTGCCGATGTCCCATGTCTTCGGCCGGATGGTGGCCATCGCGTGCATACGGGCGAGGGTGCGCCTGGGCCACGCCCCCAGCCTCAAGTCGGAGGATCTGCTGGGGGACTTGGCGGAGTTCAAGCCGACGTGTCTGCTCGCCATCCCGTACATGCTGGAGAAGGTCTTCAACACGGCCCGCGCGAGGGCCGAGATGGGCAAACGGCTCTCGTCCTTCGACCGCGCGGTGAGTGTGGCCCGCCGCTACAGCGAGGCGGTGGAGGACCAGCGGCACGGCATCGGCCACGGCCCCAGCCGTGCGCTGCGCACCGCGCGCACCTTCTACGACCCCCTGGTGTACCGCCGTATCCGCAACGCCATGGGCGGCAGGGTCCGTTACATGATCTGCGGCGGCTCACCGCTCGGCCGGCCGCTCGCCGGGTTCTTCGCCGGGGCGGGCATCGAGATCTACGAGGGGTACGGCCTGACCGAGTCCACGGGCGCGGCCACGGTCACGCCACCGCTCAAACCCCGGGTGGGGACGGTGGGTTGGCCCCTCCCCGGTACCCGGGTCAGGATCGCCGCCGACGGCGAGGTGGAGCTGGCGGGCGATCAGATCCTGCGCGGCTACTGGGATCCGGGCGCGGGTGGCGTCGTCCCGGCGGCGCCGGACGGCTGGCTCGCGACCGGCGACATCGGCTCGCTGGACGACGAGGGCTATCTGACGATCACCGGCCGCAAGAAGGAGATCCTGATCACGGCGGGCGGCAAGAGCGTGGCCCCGGCGCCCATGGAGAACTGGCTGCGGGCCCACCCCCTGATCTCCCAGGCGATGGTCCTGGGCGACGGCCGCCCCTACATCTCGGCCCTGATCACCCTGGACCCGGCGGGCCTCACCCACTGGCGCCAGATGCAGGGCAAGCACCCCGTACCGGCCGAACTCCTCATGGACGACGGCGACTTGAGGGCGGTCATCCAGCGGGCGGTGGAGGAGGCCAACAAGCTGGTCTCCCGCCCGGAGTCGATCCGCCGCTTCACCATCCTCCCCGTCGACTTCACGGAGGAGGCCGGCCATCTGACACCGTCGATGAAGCTGCGCCGGTTCGAGATCATGCAGGACTTCGCGGATGAGGTGGAGGGGTTGTATGAGAGGTAACAAGCGCTGACGAGCGATGACGAGCGGTAACCCGGGTGATCGTCCGTAATGGTCCGTAAGTCTTCCGGTGGCCACCGGGGCGGGTCACAATCACGCCATGATGATCACCACGGGCGTGCAGCCGCCGCCGACCCACAACAACCCGGTGGCCCTCGTCCGTGGGTTCCTGACGAGTGGCGTGTGCGGAGCCGCGATGGCGCTGTTCGCGGTGGGCTGCATCCTCGAGGACGTGCCGCTGATCATCGGCAGCATGGTCCTGCCGGTGGTGTACGGGGTGCTCAACCTGCTTGCCGGGATGCCGAAACGGGCCCGTGAGGCGGCCGTCGTCCCGGTCACGTCACTCGCGGTGATCGAGAGCCTGCACGCCACCGGCTCCGAACTGTCGGCCAACGTACCGATCGACTTCGACCTCACGGTCGCCCCGGACGACGCGCCCGCGTTCCGCGTCCTGATGAGCGACCACATCAACCTCGTGGACGTCCCCGACCACCGCCCGCGCGACATCGTGATCGTCGAGTTCCCGCTGGCCCGCCCCTGGAAGGCGAAGCTGGTCAAGAAGCCGACCCTGGAATGGCAGCGCCGGGCAGCCGAAGCCGTCCTCGACTCGGCACCCGAGTCGACGGCGCTGAGGGAACCTCCGGAGGGCCGCGCGTACGGAGTGACGCTCGTCGTGGGTGTGCTGGTTGGGGCGGCGCTCGTACTGGCGTCATTCCGCATGGACCTGACGGACACGTTCAACGGCTCGGAGCCGGAGCCGACCAGGCCCACGGTCACGTCCTCGACTTCGACTTCGACTTCGACTTCGACGACGAGGACGGTGGTGACGTCGGGCTCGGGCACGGTGATCCTGGGCGCGGGGCAGTCGTTCCTGGACAAGGGCGAGCTGCGGCAGGCCGTCAAGTCACTCACCAAGAGCGGGAACAAGGGCCAGGCACTCACCCTGGTTGTCCAGGACAGCATGCTGTCCCTGGTGCTCCCACCCACAAACACCCAGATCCCCCTCTTCGACCCCAACTCCCTCCCGTACGAGCGAATCCCGACCCTGGTGAAGGAGGCGAGGACCACTCTCGGCGTCCACTCCCCAAACACCTGGCAACTAACGGCGGACCGCCTCACGGGCACGACCACCCTGAGGGTGACCGTGACGGGTGCGAACGGCGACACGGCATCCCTGGAGGCGAACGCCAAGGGCAAGGTGACAGGCCGTAGCCCGGTGCAGGGTTGACGGGCACTTGGCGATGGGGGCTGCGGAATCGCACCGCTTTTAGCGGGCGAGGGGTACTTGGCACGGGGGGGCGACGGAACCCACCGTCTTTAGGGGCGCGGGGAACTGCGCGACAAGCCCCCACCCGCCCGCAGCCAACAAACAACCCCACCCAACCCCCACCTACCCCCGACAACTCTCAGAAACCGTCTCCGCAAAGGCCCGCGCCAGCGGACTGAGCGCATCCCACCTCCGCACAGCCCACCCCACCGCCAACGGCCGCAGCGCAGGCAGCGGAACCAACCGCACCGCCCCACCCGCCCCCGGCACCGCCAGATCAGGCACAGCAGGCACGATCGCATACCCGAGCCCCAACTCCGCCAACAACAGAGCCGTATCCCAGTCGGCGACACTCGTGTCGAACACCGGCCGCACCCCCACCTCCGCGAACGCCGCATCCAGATGCGCGGCGGACGTCGAGTTCGGCGGCAGCCGAATCAACCGCAGATCGCGCAGATCCTCAACCTCCGCGAAGTCCCGCCGCGCGAGCGCCTCCCCCGCCCCCACCGCAAGCACCCACGGCAACTCCATCACCACCCGCTGCTCAATCCCCCGCACCGGCGCCCCGATGGTGATCCACGCAAGATCCAGCTCACTGTCGGCAAGCGCCGCGAAACACCCCCGGCTGGAGTTCTCCGTACGGAACTCCAGGCTCACCTTGGGGTGTTGACGCCGGAAAGAGACCACCGCCTCCGCCATGAAGTGCCGTACGGTCGTCGCACCGGTGGCGACCCGCACCGACCCGCTCTCCCCGTCGACGAGATCCTTGAGCTGCCGCAACGCGAGATCCAGCCCGGCGATCCCCTCCGACGCGGCGGCCTGCAACACCCGCCCGGCCGCGGTCGGCACGACTCCCCGCGCATGCCGTTCCACCAGGCTGACGCCGGTCTCCCGCTCCAGCCGTTTCACATGCTGGCTCACGGCCGACTGCGTACACGCGAGATCACGGGCCACCGCACTCAGGCTCCCCGCCCGGCACACGGCAACGAAGACACGCAGGTCGTCCAGGGTCACAACACCCAAGCTAGCACTTGGAGTTGGTGACAGAACCTTAGGATTGACTGGGTACGGCCGGGTACGTCACGATCGGTGCAGGGCCCAGGCGGCAACCCGTCCCGCGCCCCCGCCGGGGTCCGGACCGAGGGTGGGGAGCGGACGGGTGCCGACCTTTCGCGCACCGAGAGGACGCCACCCCATGTCCGCTTCCCCTCCCTCACCGTCACCCCCAACCTCTCTCCCCCCTCCTGCTCTCGCCCCATCCCCTGCCGCCCAAGCAGTGGGTTTCCTACGGGAGTTGGGCGCCGAGCAGATCGCGCACCCCGGCGGCACCCTGCTCGCCCACCTCTGCCGGGTGTACCGTCTGCTCGCCGCCTGGGAGGCCAGACCGGCCCTCCGGCTGGCGGGACTCTGTCACGCCGCGTACGGCACCGACGGCTTCCCCACCGCCCTGCTCTCCCTCGACCGCCGTGGCGAACTGGCGAGGGTGATCGGCCCGGAGGCGGAGGAGATCGTGCATGTGTACGCGGCCATGAACCGCAAGGCGACCTACCCGGGCCTGGCCGCCCCGGACGCGTTGTTCCACGACCGCTTCACCGGCCGCGCCCGGACCGTGCACCGGAGCCGGTGCGAGGACCTCGCCGAGCTGACGGCCGCGAACGAACTCGACATGGTCCGGGTGAACCCGGTGTTCCGCGACCAGTGGGGCCCGGACCTGCTCGCCCTGTTCACCGGGTTCCGGCCACTGCTGAGCGGACGGGCGTGGGAGGAGGCAGGGGTGCGGCTGGGCCGCCGGGACCGCCGCCGGGACCACTGAGGATCACCCACCGTGAGCAGTGGGTAGCACCAGGGCTGTACGCAGGACGGAGTACCGTGGTGCTACCGAGCGCACTTCGTATGCCGTCATCCGTTTCGGCGTCGCCCTCGGGGAACGGCAATGCCGGAGCACCGCGTGCCCGGTCGGAAATGAGCCGCCCCACATGAGCCTGATGAGTCTCGGAGTACTCGCCTCCTCCCGCAAGGAGAACGAGTTCCGCCTTCCGCTGCACCCCCGTCACCTCGACCGGATCGCCCCGGACCTGCGCGGGAAGATCTTCCTCGAAGAGGGCTACGGCCGACGGTTCGGCATCGCCGACGACGCGCTGCGACCACTTGTTGCCGGGCTGCGCTCGCGCGAACAGCTCGTCGCCGAGTGCGACGCCGTACTGCTGCCCAAGCCGATGCACGACGACATGGCCGAACTGCGCGAGGGCCAGGTGCTGTGGGGCTGGCCGCACTGCGTGCAGGACGAGAAGATGACGCAGATCGGCATCGACCGACGGCTGACCCTGATCGCCTGGGAGGCCATGAACCACTGGACCTCCACGGGCGCCTTCAGCGTCCACGTCTTCCACAAGAACAACGAGCTGGCCGGCTACTGCTCGGTCCTGCACGCCCTCCAACTCGGCGGACTGACCGGCCACTACGGCCGCCGCCTGCGCGCGGTCGTCATCAGCTTCGGCGCCACGGCACGCGGGGCGGTCACGGGCCTGGGCGCCATGGGAGTCACCGACGTCACGGTCCTGACCCAGCGCGCGGCGGCGGCGGTGGCCTCGCCGATGCCGTCGGTGGTGATGGCCCACTTCGAGGAGGAGCAGGACGACCCGACGCGTCTACGGGCGGTGACGGCGGCAGGTTCGATGCCCCTGGCGGAGTACCTGGCCGGTTTCGACATCATCGTCAACTGCGTCCTCCAGGACACCGACGCACCGCTCATGTTCGTCACCGACGAGGAACTCGCCCAGTTCCGCCCGGGCACGTTCTTCGTGGACGTCGCCTGCGACGAGGGCATGGGCTTCACCTTCGCCCGCCCGACCACCTTCGGCGAGCCCATGCACGAGGTGGGCCCCGGCTGCCACTACTACGGCGTCGACCACAGCCCGTCCCACCTCTGGAACTCCGCCACCTGGGAAATCAGCGAGGCGCTCCTGCCGTACCTGCGCAAGGTCATGAACGGCCCGAAGGCATGGGACGCGGACGTCACGCTCCACAGGGCGATCGAGATCCGCGACGGCGTCATCCAGAACCCGAAGATCCTGTCCTTCCAGCACCGCTCGGCGACCTACCCGCACGATGCGGACAGTCCCGTGCTGTGATTGTCGGCCGATCAGCCGATCAGGGGATTTCGTAGTCCGGTATGACCGATCGGGGCCGTGCCTCCGCTGAAAAACGTTCACATGTTCCTAATGTCCCGCCTTGTCGATCTCCAGTTCCTATGCTGTGGAGGATCAGGTGGGATTTCTCGGAAGAGTTCCGTTCCGAAGTAGTTTCGCGGCGTGTGCCGTGCTGTCGGCGGTGGTCACGGCCACCGCCGTCGCCGTACCCGGCCCCGCACAGGCAGCAGCGCCGCCCGCTCCGCTGGGGCGGTGGCTCGTACAACTCAAGGACACGGTCGCCGACCCGGCGAAGGTCGCCGAGGGTCACATGAGGGACCGGGCGCCGGGCGGCAGGAGCCGGCTGGGGCATGTGTACAACGCCTCGGCGGGCGGGGTGGTCCTCAAGGGGTACGCCCTTGAGGCCACCACCGACCAGATCCGGGCCATCCGCGCCGACCCGCAGGTCGCCTCGGTCGAACGCGACCAGAAGATGTCCCCGTCCGACACCACGGCCAAGCCCCGCAAGGACGGCGTCGCGTTCAAGGGCGACACGGGCCTGAGCGCGCAGTGGGGTCTGCGCCGGATCGGGGCCGTGGCCGGTAGCGGCAACGAGGTCCGCGTACCCGCGCCCGCCCGTGTCGGGGTGGCCGTGCTGGACACCGGCGTCGACTTCAACCACCCGGACCTACGGGTCGCCGGCAACGTCAATTTCACCAACTCCCCCGACGCGAACGACTTCGTGGGCCACGGCACCCATGTCGCGGGCATCGTCCAGGCGCTCAACAACGGCATCGGAGTACTGGGCACGGCCCCCGACACCAGGCTCTGGAACGTCAAGGTCCTCCCCGACACCGGCCCCGGCAGCACCTCCGATGTGATCGAGGGGCTGGAGTGGGTCGCCCAGAACGCACGCGAGAGGAACATCCGGGTCGCCAACCTCAGCCTCGGCGGCGGGGGCGGCGCGCTGCTGCACCAGGCCGTCCAGCTGGCCACCGAGTCGGGCGTCGCCGTGGTCGCCGCGGCGGGCAACTCCAACTCGACCCAGCTGGAGTATCCGGCGGGGTATCCGGAGACGATCAGCGTCGCCGCGACCAACGTGTTCGACCAGAGGGCCCACTTCTCCAACTACGGAGCATCCTGGGTCGACATCGCGGCCCCCGGCGACGGCATCTTCTCCACCCGCCCGACCCACCCCACACCCGGCAACGCGGAGAACTACGGCTTCGAGAACGGTACGAGCATGGCAGCGCCCTTCGTCTCGGGCGCGGCGGCACTGTGCCTGACGTCGGGCCGCTGCCGGGGAACCGACAGTGTCGAGGCAACCCTCGGCCGCGACTCCCGCCCCCTGGCGGGCACCGGCACGGAGTACCGCTACGGGCTGGTTCAGGCCGCGTGTTACTGGCAGCACACGTCAAAGTGCGCGTCCAGGACGACGGTTCGCTGACTCACCGCTGCCCCGGCGGGCCCTCTACCTGCCGGGGCGCAGGAAGCCGGACCAGGCGGCGGGGGAGAGGGTGAGGCGGGGGCCGGTGGGGTTCTTGGAGTCGCGGATGTGGATGGCGTGGGGGCAGGTGGCGATCTCCAGGCATTGGCCGCCCTCGGCGCTGCTGTGGCTGGACTTACGCCAGGTGTAGGCGGCTTCGAGGCACTCGCCGCCTCCGCCGCTGCTGTAACTGGACTTGAACCAGCTGAGTCCCTCGGCGCTCATAGTTTTCCCCGTAGTCTGTCGATCAGTTCCAGCGACTCGCTGGGCCTGAGTGCCTGCGCCCTGAGGAGCCCGTAGCGCTCGCTCAGGATGCGCACTTCTTCCGTGTCCGTGATGAGGCGTGGATACGTGTGGATCTCCACGTACGCTACCTGCTCCCCCTTCCTGACGGTCAGCAGGTTGAACGGGCCGTCCATGCTTGGCTGTTCCTCACGGTCCATCGGCATTACCTGAAGCTCGACAGGCCGGAGATTGCCGACGTGCAACAGGTGCTGCAACTGCTCCTTGTGCATGGGGCGCCCGCCGATGGGCCGCAGGAGCACGCTCTCGTCCAGCACGAAGCTGAACGTCGGCGACGGCCAGGTCTCCAGAAGTTGCTGGCGCGACATCCGGTCGGCCACGCGCTTCTCGATTGTCTCCACGCTCAGGAGAGGGCGCCACTGCCGGAACACGGCCCGTGCGTACAGCTCGGTTTGCAGCAGCCCCGGCACCAGCTGGTTGCTGTAAATGTGCAGCGACTTGGCGCTCTCCTCCAAGTCGGCATAGCCCCGGTACCACTCGGGATGACGAGTCCGCGCCTTCTTCATCGCCTCCTCGACCTCGGGGATCGCATCTTTCAACAACCCACCGGCGTCCAGGATTTCATCCGCCTTCTCCAGCAGCTCAGGCCTGGTGATCCGCACCCCGCGCTCCATCGCGGAGATGGCGTCCGGCCCGTAACCCACCATCACCCCGAACTCCTTCTGGGTCAGCCCCGCCCGTTCCCGCAGACGCTTGAGCATCTTGCCCAGGGCGGTGAACAGCCCCGTCGTCCCCGCTTCCTCCGCCGGAGTCTCCGGCCTACGCTCCGCATCCTCTGTCACTTACGCCACCGCCCCTAACCTCGTCCCGGTCACGGCCGACAACCCGTACCCCTCACCCGTCGCACCCGTACGGATACTCGGAGTCCACCCGTTGCCCCTGGTCAGGTTAGAACCGGACGACCACGCTCGGTAACGTGAACTCGGAAATCGCCACCCCTACCGACGAACTGACCCAGCGCCTCAGCTCAACGCCACGCGGCGCCCGCCTCGCCAGACGCCTCGCCGCTCAGCAACTCGCCGAGTGGGGATACCCGCACGACAGCGACGTGAACGACGCCGCCCAGCACGTCGTCGCCGAACTCGCCGCGAACGCCGTCACGCACGGTCGCGTACCGGGACGCGACTTCGAACTCCGCCTCCTGCTGCTCCCGGAGGGCACCCTGCGTATCGAGGTGAGCGATACGCGGGGCGACCGGCAACTGCGGATCGTGCCCCGCTGGGAGGCCGACGAATTCGGCCGGGGACTGGTCATCGTGTCGGTGCTGGCCCGTACGTGGGGCGTGGCGGAACGGGACGTGGGCAAGACGGTGTGGGTCGAAATGACCCTCAAGGGCATCAGCTCCAGCGTCGATGAAACTGGGACCGGCTTCCACTTGAGCGAGTTGTAATACGCGTCATACACTGGCTCCATGGCCAGGACCAGGACGAGGATCAGCATCAGCCTTGAGCAGGAGCAGGCTGATCGCATCAGGCGGCACGCGGAGCGGGCGGGGCTGGATGTCTCGGCGTACCTCGTGCACGCCGCGACGCGTCAGATGGCGGAGACCGAGGCCATAGAGGAGCAGTTCTCCGGAGTCGACGCTCTCATCGCCCGTGCGGACGCCGAAGCGGTGGCGCTGTCGGCCGAGCCGGACGACGCCGCCCCGGAGCTGACCGAACAGGAACGTCGGGATGTCGAAGCCGCGCTGAATCTCGTCTACGGCGAAGACCGCAAGACCGCCCGGCCCGGGCACGCCGCGTGATGGTAAGGGTGCCGGTGTACGACACCGGAATGCTCATCGCCCTCGCGGACCGCAAGGCGAAGGCCGTCGCCCTGCACAGCGGTCTCAAGGTCACGCCCCATCGCGCACTCATCCTCGGTCCGGTCCTGGCCCAGGTCTGGCGCCCGCGGCCGGCGGTCATCCATGCCTTGGCCGGCGTTCTGAAGGACTGCACCGTGCCGGGGGCTCGCGCCTCCGAACCGTCCATGCGTGCGGCCGGGGCCGGTCAGCCCGAGTGCATGGCCTGCGCGGTCGGCCCTGACCTCACCGACTGGCGCCGCGTGGGTGCGGCACTGGGGGAGGCGCGGCTCCCGGCCAAGAAGAGGCCGGACGCGGTGGATGCGTGGGTGGCCCTGTCCGCCGTGAAGCACGGCAGTGCGGTGATCTTCACCAGTGACCCGGAGGACATAGAGGCGTACCTGGGCGTACTCAACCCCAGAGATGTCCACGTCGAACGTGTGTGATCGCGAAGCGTGCCCCCGCAAAGGCAACTGGTCCCCGTCACATCCCGCCAAGGTGACGGTGCGTCACGACCGCCCACCGAACTGCCAGTTGTGCACCTCGACATCGGCATATCGGTCCCGGGTCAGCACAGCGCCGGCCGTCTCCGGATCAGGCGCCCGGAGCAGCACCGCCGTGCCCAGCCAGGCGGCGCCGTCGTCGGACAACAGCGGCCCGTAGGCGATCAGTTCGTCCCGGTCGGGAGGGGCCGGCAGGTCGAGGTCGGTGGGTTGGCCGGCGCCGAGACCGAGTACCAGGTACCGGTTGCCGTCGGTTCGGCCGCCGGGGAAGTCCCACATGGTGCGCCCCAGTGTGTTGCGCCACCGGCGCAGCAGCACGTCCCGGTACATGCCGGCCTGGTAGCCCGGCTCGTCGAAGGCGAACGCGCGGGCGGTGGCCGGGTCGGGCAGGTCGAGGATGTGCACGCTGCCGGTGGCTGTGTCGAGGTCGTCGGCGAGGGTCGGGCCGCGGGCGATCATCTCCTTCGCGTACCGGTCCATGTAGGACCAGTGGTCCTCCAGCAGTTCGTCGCGCAGCGCCAGGGAGTCGGGTCGGTCGCGGTGGTAGCAGAGGAACTCCATGCCCGAAGACCTACCAGGTTCTCCTTCCAGGGTCTCCTCGTTTATCCCGGGCATAGTGCTTGACTTCACAAGACCCAAGTACGACATTCCCGACCCATGAATCCAGAAACGGACCCTACGAGACGTACCGAACGATCCGGACGTACCGAACTCCCTTCCAGACGAGGCGTGTTGGCAGGCGCCGCAGCGGCCGGTGTCGCGGTCGGGGTGGGTGTCGTGGCCGGGCAGGGGACGGCCCAGGCCGCAGCGCCGCCTCTGCTGGGAACGTACGACGTCGTAGTGATCGGGGCAGGCGCCGCCGGAATGACCGCGGCTCTCACAGCCGCCAAACAGGGCCTGACCTGCGTGGTCGTAGAGAAAGCGCCGACCTTCGGCGGGTCCGCCGCCCGTTCCGGTGCCGGGATCTGGATACCGAACAACTCCGTGATCCTCGCCGCCGGTGTGCCGGACACGCCCGCCAAGGCCGCCGCCTATCTCGCGGCGGTCGTCGGGCCGGACGTCCCCGCCGCCCGCCAACAGGCCTTCCTCGCCCACGGACCCGCCATGCTCTCCTTCGTCATGGCGAACAGCCCTCTTCGTTTCCGGTGGATGGAGGGATACAGCGACTACTACCCGGAGTTGCCCGGCGGACTGCCCAACGGCCGTTCCATAGAGCCCGATCAGCTCGACGGGAACGTCCTCGGCGCCGAACTCGCCAACCTCAACCCGCCCTACCTCGCCGTCCCGTCCGGCATGGTCGTCTTCAGCGCCGACTACAAGTGGCTGGCCCTCGCCGCCGTGAACGTGAAGGGCGCGGCCGTCGCCGTGGAGTGCCTGGCGCGCGGTACGCGGGCTGCACTGCGAGGGGAGGTTCCGCTCACCATGGGCCAGGCCCTCGCGGCCGGACTGCGCGCGGGGCTGGCCTCGGCCGGCGTACCGGTCTGGCTCAACACCCCGCTCACCGACCTCTATTCGGAGTCCGGCACGGTCACCGGAGCCGTCGTCACCCGCAACGGCACCCCCGGTTTCCTCCGCGCCCGGCGAGGCGTGATCGTCGGCTCGGGCGGCTTCGAGCACAACGCGGCGATGCGCGACCAGTACCAGCAGCAGCCCATCGGGACCGAGTGGACCGTCGGCGCGAAGGAGAACACCGGCGACGGCATCCGCGCGGGCGAGCGCGTCGGCGGTTCGCTGGCGCTCATGGACGACGCCTGGTGGGGCCCGGCGATCCCGCTCCCCGGCGAGCCGTACTTCTGCCTGGCCGAACGCACCCTCCCCGGCGGCCTGTTGGTCAACGCGGCCGGCTCCCGCTTCGTCAACGAGGCCGGTCCCTACAGTGACGTCGTCCACACCATGTACGAGCGCGACGTCACCGACCCCGACATCCCGGCCTGGCTGATCGTCGACCAGAACTACCGCAACCGGTACCTCTTCAAGGACATCGCCCCGACCTTCGTACTCCCGGCGGACTGGTACAACTCCGGCGCCGCGTACAAGGCGTGGACGGTCGATGCCCTGGCCACTGCCATCGGTGTCCCGGCCGCCGCCCTCCGCACCACCGTCAGCCGCTTCAACTCCCTTGCCCTGAACGGCGACGACACCGACTTCGGCCGCGGCGACAGCGCGTACGACCACTACTACACGGACCCGGCCGTCCTCCCGAACTCCTGCCTGGCCCCCCTGTGGCTGCCCCCGTACTACGCCTTCCGGATCGTCCCCGGCGACCTCGGAACGAAGGGCGGCCTACGGACCGACGCCCGGGCCCGGGTCCTGCGGACCGACGGCACACCGGTCCCCGGCCTGTACGCCGCCGGAAACGCCAGCGCCGCCGTCATGGGCCACAGTTACGCGGGCGCCGGCTCGACGATCGGCCCGGCGATGACGTTCGGCTATGTGGCGGCACTGGCGGCGGCGGGGGTGCTGTGACCGTCGTTCCGCCGCTGTTATTTCTGTGCGTTCGGCATGAGCATGCCCTAGGGTCGCGCTGATTGCTGGGGAGGCAGGAAGTGCGAAACAGGGGGATGGCCGCGGTGGCGGTCGCGGTGGCGGCCGTGGTTGGGATGTCGCTCGTCGCGGGGTGCGGGCAGCGGTACGGGGCTCCGGAGCCGTACGACAGCCTGGCGCAGGCTCCGGAGAAGCTCGCGGCGAACGGTACGACCATCACGGTCGGCGACCCGACCGCCGAGGTGACCGTGCACCTCTACGAGGACATGCGCTGCCCGGTCTGCGAGGAGTTCGAGACGACCGGCGGCGGCCCGGAACTCCAGCAGGCCGTGCTGCGCCGGGAGGTGAAGACCGAGTACACCCTGGCCTCCTTCCTCGACGACCGGGTCGGCGGCAGCGGCTCGAAGAAGGCGGCCAACGCACTGCGCGCCGCGCTGGAGGCCGACAGGTTCGCCGAGTACCACGAGGTGCTCTACGCCAACCAGCCCGAGGAGGTGGTCGACGGCTTCACCGACGCCCGCCTCCTCGAACTGGCCGACCAGGTCGACGGGTTGCGCACCCCCGCCTTCGAGTCGGCGGTGAGGACGATGAAGTACCGCTCCTTCGTGACCGCCTCGGAGCACGCCTACGAACGCGTCGGTACGGAGGAGCAGAAGAGGCAGCGCAAGGGCCCGGGCACACCCACCGCCGTGATCAACGACGTCCAGGTCCCCGAGGAGATCGGCGGGGTGCTGTACGAGCCGGAACTCTTCGCGGAACTGCTGCAGGCGATCCAGGACCGGCCCTGGGAGTGGCAGGAGTACAAGGACTACCAGCCGCCCCCGGACCCCGAGGACTACGGCTACTGACCCACGGGCCTGCGGGCCATCAGGAACGCATGCGGGGACGACTCCCCGGTCTCCTCGTTCGCCGCCCGCACGGTCTGTGAGGTGAGGGCGAACCCGGCCTCGGTCAGCAGCGCGGCGATCCGGTCGGGCCGGCGCCGCTGGAAGTCCATGGACACGGGGCGTCCGAAGGGCTGGTCGTGGTGCTTGGGCTCGTCCCCGACCTGGAAGCCGAGCAGCAGATGCCCGCCCGGCGCCAGGACGCGACGGAACTCGGCGAAGAGGGCGGGCAGCCGCTCGGCCGGGGTGTGGATGGTCGAGTACCAGGACACGACCCCGGCGAGCGCCCTGTCGGCGAGGTCCAGCTCCAGCATCGATCCCTGTTCGAACCGCAGCCCCGGATGCTCCCGCCGGGCCACCGCGAGCATCGACTCCGACAGGTCAAGACCGAACACCGGCAGCCCCAGCGAGTCGAGGAGCGCGGTGACCCACCCCGGCCCGCACCCGAGATCGGCGACCTGTCCGCCACCGCCCCCCGAACCCCGTACGAACTCGGCGTACGCGGCGAGCACGGCCCGCTCCAGCGGCTGGGCGGCGAGCCCGGAACGGAAGCGGGCGAAGTAGTCCTCGGCGATGGCGTCGTAGAAGACGCGGGTCGCGGCGACGAAGTCGGCGTTGGCAGTCATGGAAGGGGACGCTAGTAGGACCCACTGACAATGCGGCCGGAAAAGGCAGGAGCTCCGATGCCGGATGGCTCGGAGCTCCTTGGGTACTGCACACGTTCCGGATCAGAGTGTTCGGCTCAGTTGAGACGCCGACTTAGACCGGGGTGACGTTCTCCGCCTGCGGGCCCTTCGGACCCTGCGTGACGTCGAAGGAAACCGCCTGGTTCTCTTCGAGGGAGCGGAATCCGCTCGCGTTGATCGCGGAGTAGTGGACGAAGACGTCCGGGCCGCCGCCTTCCTGGGCGATGAAACCAAAGCCCTTTTCGGCGTTGAACCACTTCACGGTTCCGGTAGCCATAAGCCCTCCTTGGGCCCAAAGGGTCGCCCTGCTCCAGAACCTGCAAGGTGTAAACAAAAGCTTGTAAACAACTGCATTCATCTGAAAACGACGAGAGCCCGCGGTCACATGCTCCGCAGGCTCTGTACTGCAAGGGAAACCAAACTGCAACTTGCGGTGAGCTTAGCACTCAGGCAGGCGAATGCAATAGAGGGCAAGATCACGTCACCCGGACGTTTGAGAGTCGGCGCGCGGTCTTGACAACCCCAGGGGGGTGCACCCTATCCCACGCCCGTTAGCCTCGCGATGTGGACAATTCTCGCACCCGGCCGCGCGTCGGCCACATCCAGTTCCTGAACTGCCTGCCCCTGTACTGGGGGCTCGCGAGAACGGGCACGCTCCTCGACTTCGAGCTGACCAAGGACACCCCCGAGAAGCTCAGCGAGAGCCTGGTGCGCGGCGACCTCGACATCGGGCCCGTCACCCTCGTCGAGTTCCTCCGCAACGCCGACGACCTGGTCGCCTTCCCGGACATCGCCGTCGGCTGCGACGGCCCGGTGATGTCGTGCGTGCTCGTCTCCCAGGTCCCGCTGGACCGCCTGGACGGCGCACGGGTGGCGCTCGGCTCGACCTCCCGCACCTCCGTACGCCTGGCGCAGCTGCTCCTGGCCGAGCGTTTCGGCGTACATCCTGACTACTACACGTGTCCGCCCGATCTCAGTCTGATGATGCAGGAGGCGGACGCGGCGGTGCTGATCGGGGACGCGGCCCTGCGCGCCAACCTCCTCGACGGCCCGCGCTACGGCCTCCAGGTGCACGACCTGGGCACGCTGTGGAAGGAGTGGACCGGTCTGCCGTTCGTCTTCGCGGTGTGGGCGGCGCGGCGGGAGTACCTGGACCGTGAACCGACCCTGACCCGGAAGGTCCACGAGGCGTTCCTCGCCTCCCGCGACCTCTCCCTGGAGGAGGTCGGCAAGGTCGCCGAACAGGCGGCCCGCTGGGAGGAGTTCGACGCGACGGTCCTGGAGCGCTACTTCACGACCCTCGACTTCCGCTTCGGCGGCCCGCAGCTGGCGGCCGTACAGGAGTTCGCCCGCCGGGTGGGCCCGACGACGGGCTTCCCGGCGGACGTGAAGGTGGACCTGCTGGAGCCGTAGGCTGCGGGGCAGCGTGTAGGGGTACGGGGGAGAGGTGGGGGCCATGCAGCCGCTGGACGTCGGTGAGCCGGCCGTGATCGGGCCCTACCGGCTGCTCGGACGGCTCGGCTCGGGCGGGATGGGCCGGGTCTACCTGGGGCGCAGCGCGGGCGGCCGTACCGTCGCCGTCAAGATCGTGCACCCGCACTTCGCGCTCGACGAGGAGTTCCGGGCGCGGTTCCGCCGCGAGGTCGAGGCGGCGCGTCGGGTCGGCGGTGCCTGGACGGCACCCGTCCTGGACGCGGACCCGGACGCCCCGGTGCCGTGGGTGGCGACGGCGTACGCGGCCGGCCCCTCCCTGACGGCGGCGGTCACGGAGGACGGCCCACTGCCCCTGGATTCCGTACGGGCACTGGGCGCGGGCCTCGCCGAGGCGCTGACCGCCGTACACGCCCTGCACCTCGTCCACCGGGACGTGAAACCGTCGAACGTCCTGCTCACCCTCGACGGCCCCCTCCTCATCGACTTCGGCATCGCGCGGGCGACGGACGGCACGGCGTCCCTGACGTCGACGGGCGTGTCGGTGGGCTCACCGGGCTACATGTCCCCGGAACAGATCCTCGGCAAGCCGGTGGAGGGAGCGGCGGACGTGTTCTCCCTGGGCGCGGTGCTGGCGTACGCGGCGACGGGCAGATCCCCTTTCCCGGGCGACTCGTCGGCGGCGTTGCTGTACAAGGTCGTGCACGAGGAGCCCGAACTCGACGGTCTGGGCGGGGAGTTGCGGGACGTGGTGGAGGTCTGCCTGGCGAAGGACCCGTCCGCGCGACCGACCCCCGGTGAGGTGTCCCGGCGGCTCGCTCCGGAGGGGGCGGCGCGGCTGGTGGCGGGCGGGTGGCTGCCGGGGGTGGTGGTGGAGCGGGTCAGCAGGGGGGCGGTGGCGCTGCTGAACCTGGAGGCGACATCGGCTGAGGTGGATGTGCTGCCGGGGCCGGTGGCGGTCGAGGTTGGCGGGGGAGGCGCTGGGGTCGGCGAGTTCGGGCCGCCGCCGGTGATGCCGGGGCCCCGGGACGCGGAGCCGGTGCCTGTGCTGGAACCGGAGCCGTCCGACCGTACGCCCGGGAAGGTCTCCGTGAGTCTGGCGGCGACCTCTGCGCCGGTGGCCGGCGGGCGCGGACGGAGGCTGAGCTGCACGGTGGCCCTCGCGGTGGCGGGCGCGCTGGCCGCGGTGACGGTGGGTTCGGTGTACGTGTTCGACCTGCTGCCGGGCGGGGCCGCTGACCACGACTCGGCGGCGAGCGAGGACACCGGCGACACCGGTGAGGACAGCGGCGAGGCAGCCGCGAGCCCGGCGCCGAGCACGGTGCCGGGCCCGGCGAGCGGCACGATGACGGTCCCCGCGTCCTACGTCGGCACGTGGGAGGGGCCGGCCGTCGCCCTTGACGGGGCGCTGCCGATGGGGACGTTCCGGGTGACGGTGCGACAGGTGGCCGTGGGCGAGAAGTTGGGCACCTTCCGCCAGACCGACCAGATCGGCGGCATCTGCGACGACGAACTGATCCTCAAGGAGGTCACGAAGACCCGCCTCGTCGTCACGTCGATCGCCGACGAGGCGAACAGGGCCGTATGCACGACGGGGTCCCACACGGTGCGGCTCACTCCGGTCGGCAACGACCTGAAGTACGAGACGGACAACCCGGAGGCGGGGGATCCGGTGGCTCGGATGTCTCGGGTGGAGTAGGAGTAGGGGTGCGGGGCGGTTGGGTTTCGCCCCCGCCGCCCTTACCCGTTCCCATCCCTGGGGGCTGCGCCCCCAGACCCCCGCTGTCGGCCTGAACGGCCTCGTCCTCAAACGCCGGACGGGCTGAGATGCCCCGGCCGGCGTTCAAGGACAAGCGCGCTCAGCCCACCGCATTTCCCCGCCCACCCACCCCCGCCGCACTTCAGCACCGGCCCGCACCCTCCAGCCCGTCCGGCGTTTGAGGACGAGCGCGTTCAGCGCGAAAGGGGGGTCTGGGGGCGCAGCCCCCAGAAGGATGGGACGGGTAGGGGCGGCGGGGGCGAAAACAACCCCGCCCCTACCCGCCACCCGCCCACTCATGATCAAGCATCGCCATCAGCACCGCATCAGCCCACTCCCCGTCCCGCAACTGCACCTCCCGCCGCACCCCCTCCACCACGAACCCCACCTTCTCGTACACCCGCAGAGCCCGGTGGTTGTAACCCCACGCCTCCAACTCGATGCGATGCAGCCCCAGCCGCTCGAACCCGTACGCCACGATCAGTCGCGTCGCCTCGGTACCGAGCCCGCGTCCACGGCCCCGGGGGCCCAGCAGCGTACGGAAGGTGCAGCTGCGGCCGGCGCGGTCCCACTCGTACAGAACGACCTCGCCCACGAGTTCACCGGTGACACGGTCGGTGACGGCGAGGTCGAGGCGGTCGGTCCGGGACCCGTACCAGGAACGCAGTCGCTCCATGGTGATCTCGGTGCCGGGCTCGAAGGTGAAGCGGATGACCTCGGGGTCCCCGACGATCTCGGCGATCACCTCGGCATCGGCCTCGGTGAACGGCCGCAGCACGGTTTTCTCGCCCGTGAGGACGGGCTTGACGGAGAAATCCGTAACGTTGTTCATGCTGCGAAACTGTGCCCCGCTCACGAGTGGGGCACAGCTGAATATTCCGACCGAACCTCAGTCGCCTCGGTCTCGCCTCAGTCGTCTCTTCGGCCCCGGTTGCCCGGCCGCGCCGCGACCCACGCCCGCACCGTGTCCGCGTACCAGTAGGGCTTTCCGCTCTCCACATGGTCGGGCGGGGGCAGCAGACCGTGTTTGCGGTACGAGCGGACGGTGTCCGGCTGGACGCGGATGTGCGCGGCGATCTCTTTGTACGACCAGAGCCGTCGGTCGGTCATCGGTGCACCTCCCTGCGCGCGTCACGGGGTCGGCCAGGGTCGGCCGTCGGGGGAGCCGGACGCAGCGCTTGGCGATCACAAGGCCTTTGCCCGGCGAACGACGCGATGTGACCCTGAGTGATGGTCTATTGACGCGATGTGACGCAGAACCCGCGTACACGCGACATGCGTGACGAGAGGGTGGTGTTTGTGACGCAAGTGCCGCAAAGGCGCACGCCCGCAGACCGGAGTGGTGAGTTGACCAGCGGGCGCACGCCCCGCTAGGGGCGCGGGGAACTGCGCGACCAGCCACGACGGCCCCGCAGCCGCCCGACCACCCCTGACCGCCCCCCCCGTGGAGCGTTACGCCCCGCAGGAGCGAAGGAATGCCCGAGTCCGCTGCGCGATAGGCAGCGGAGCGTCCGGCTCGCACGGGTACATGTCCTGCTCGACGATCGCGAACAGTTCCACGTCCAGCTTCTGCGCGGCGGCCAGGACGGGACCCAACTCCGGTACGCCGGCCGGGGGTTCGCACATGACACCCCGTGCCACCGCCGGGCCGAACGGGACCTCGTTCGCCCGTACGTCCGCGAGGATCTCGGGGTCGACCTGCTTGAGGTGGAGGTAGCCGATCCGCTCGCCGTAGGTCTCGATCAGCTTGACGCTGTCGCCGCCGCAGTAGGCGTAGTGGCCCGTGTCCAGGCACAGCGAGACGAGCGAGGAGTCGGTGCCGTCGAGGAAACGTGTGACGTTCGCCTCGCTGTCGATGTGGGTGTCCGCGTGCGGGTGGACGACGATCTGCAGGCCGTACCGCTCCCGCACCTCGTGGCCGAGTCGCTCGGTCAGCGAGGTCAGATTGCGCCACTGCTCGGGCGTCAGGGTGTCCGGCTCCAGCACCTCACCGGACTTGTCGTCCCGCCAGAAGGACGGGATGACCACCAGGTGGGACGCGCCCATGGCCTGCGCGAGCACCGCGTTGTCCGCGACGTGCGCCCAGGTCTTCTCCCAGACGGACTCGCCGTGGTGCAGCCCGGTGAAGACCGTGCCGGCGGACACCTTCAGGCCGCGCTTGGCCGTCTCCTCGGTGAGGACGGCGGGGTCGGTCGGCAGGTACCCGTAGGGGCCCAGCTCGATCCACTCGTACCCGGACTGCGAGACCTCGTCGAGGAAGCGCTGCCAGGGAACCTGCTTGGGGTCGTCCGGGAACCACACGCCCCAGGAGTCGGGCGCCGAGCCGATCCTGATGCGCGTCAGCGGGGAACCCGACGGGGATGAAGGGGACTGAGGCGACAACGTAGTCATGGGCGTCAGCTTCAGCCGATGCCGGGACGCGTGTCAAGGTCTGGTCCGAATGTCCGGACAAAGTATTGACAGGGCTCCGTGAGGCGGGCTAGACCTGACTGCGAGCCGCTGTGCGCGACGCTGTGCGAGTCGTCGCGCAAGCCGTCGTGCGAGCCGCGCGAGCCGAAGAGATACCGCAGAACCACCGAAGAGAACCGAAGGGAAGTCGATGGCGTACGACCTGATCACCATGGGGCGGATCGGAGTGGACCTGTATCCACTGCAGACCGGTGTGCCGCTCGCCCAGGTGACGTCCTTCGGGAAGTTCCTCGGCGGATCGGCGACGAACGTCGCGGTCGCCGCGTCCCGCCTCGGGCGGAGCACCGCGGTGATCACGCGGACCGGCGACGACGCCTTCGGCCGCTATCTGCACGACGCCCTGCGCGACTTCGGCGTCGACGACCGCTGGGTCACGTCGGTCCCCGGCCTCAACACCCCGGTCACGTTCTGCGAGGTGTTCCCGCCGGACGACTTCCCGCTGTACTTCTACCGCCAGCCCAAGGCGCCGGATCTTGAGATCGACGCCCACGAGCTGGACCTGGACGCGGTCGGCGAGGCGAAGATCTTCTGGGTGACGGGCACCGGCCTGAGCGAGGAGCCCAGCCGCACGGCGACCCTGGCCGCCCTCACCCACCGCGCCAAGTCCGGTACGACGGTCTTCGACCTCGACTGGCGCCCCATGTTCTGGAAGAACCCGGCGGAAGCCCGGCCCTTCTACGTCGAGGCCCTCCGCCACACCACCGTCGCCGTCGGCAACCTGGACGAGGTCGAGGTGGCGACCGGTGTGCGCGAGCCGCACGCCGCCGCTCGCGCCCTCCTGGACGCCGGAGTCGAACTGGCGGTCGTCAAGCAGGGCCCGAAGGGTGTTCTCGCCGTCAACAGCAAGGGCGAGAGCGCCGAGGTGCCCCCGCTCCCGGTGACCGTCCTCAACGGCCTCGGCGCCGGCGACGCCTTCGGCGGCTCCCTCTGCCACGGCCTCCTCGAAGGCTGGGACCTGGAACGCATCATGCGCCACGCCAACGCGGCCGGCGCGATCGTCGCCTCCCGCCTGGAGTGCTCGTCGGCGATGCCCACCCCGACCGAGGTCGAGGCGGCGCTGGCGGCGGGGGCGGTTCTGTGAGCGCCACCGCACCGACCGGCAACGGCGCCAACCCCCTTGCCCCGCTTGCCTCCACTGCCCCCCTTGCCCCGCTCGCCCCCGTGGACATCTCCGCCCTCGCCACCACCCGCGCCCGTCACCCCGAGGCCATCGCGGAAGCCGCCGCCCGTCGGACCCGGCGCCCCCTCCTCGGGGACTCCGGCCGGCTGATGATCGTCGCCGCCGACCACCCGGCCCGTGGCGCCCTCGGGGTCGGCAACCGCAAGCTGGCCATGGCCAACCGCGCCGACCTGCTCGAACGCCTGTGCCTCGCGCTGTCCCGGCCCGGTGTCGACGGTGTCCTCGCGACCGCCGACATCCTGGACGACCTGCTCCTCCTCGGCGCGCTCGACGGCAAGGTCGTCATGGGGTCGATGAACCGCGGCGGTCTCTCCGGCGCCAGTTTCGAACTCGACGACCGCTTCACCGGCCACCGCCCCGAGGACATGACCCGCCTCGGCTTCGACGCCGGCAAGCTGCTCGTACGCATCGACTACGACGACCCGGGCTCCCTCAGCACCCTGGAGTCCACGGCCCACGCGATCGACGCGATGGCGGAGCGTCAACTCCCGCTGTTCGTCGAGCCGTTCATCAGCAGGCGCGGCCCCGACGGCAAGGTCCGCAACGACCTCTCCGCCGAGGCCGTCACCAAGTCGATCGCCATCGCCTCGGGCCTGGGCGGCAGTTCGGCGTACACCTGGCTGAAGGTCCCCGTCACCGAGAACCCGGACGACATGGCCGAGGTCATGCAGACCTCCACCCTGCCCGCCGTGCTCCTCGGCGGCGAGGTCGGGGACGATCAGGAGGGCGCGTACGAGAAGTGGCGCGGCGCTCTCCAACTCCCCACCGTCCAGGGCCTGGTGGTCGGCCGCTCGCTGCTGTACCCGGCGGACGGCGATGTGACCGCAGCCGTGGACACCGCCGTCGGACTGCTGTGAGGCGCGCGATGACCAACGGCAGCGACAACAGTCTGTACGTCGAACGCGGTACCTCCGGCAACGCGCAGTACGCCGTCGACATCGACCCCAAGCGGGCCGGCTGGACCCACAGCAGCCTGCGCGTCGTGGAGTTGGCCCCCGGCGGCACGCACACCTTCACCACCGGTGACAGTGAGTGGATCGTGCTGCCGCTGGGCGGCGGTTGTACGGTGCAAGTAGAGGACGGCACGGAGCACGACGAGTTCCAACTCCTGGGCAGGGAAAGCGTGTTCGCGTCGGTCACCGACTTCGCGTACGTACCCCGTGACGCCCGGGCACAGATCGCCTCCGGCGCGGGAGGCCGCTTCGCCCTGGCAGGAGCGAAGTGCGGGCGACGACTCCCCGCTCGCTACGGCCCCGCGCCGGAGGTCCCCGTCGAAGAGCGCGGCAGCGGAACCCAGTTGCGGCACGTCCGCAACTTCGCGTCCGCCGACGCCTTCGACTGCGACAAGCTGATCGCCGTCGAGGTCATCACTCCCGGCGGCAACTGGTCCTCGTACCCGCCGCACAAGCACGACGAGCAAGTACCGGGCGTGGAAGCGGAGTTGGAGGAGATCTACTACTTCGAGATCGACGGCCCGAACGGTTTCGGCTATCAGCGCGTATCCCCTTCCCGTGAGGGCGGATCCGACGTCCTCGCGGAGGTCCGCTCCGGCGACGCCGTCCTCGTACCCGACGGATGGCACGGCCCCTCCATCGCCCAGCCCGGCCACGACATGTACTACCTCAACGTCATGGCGGGGCCGGGTGAGACGAGGGAGTGGCGGATCTGCTTCCACCCGGACCATACGGAGGGATACCGATGACGGTGCAGACCTCGACGACGAGGCTCACGGTCGCGCAGGCGCTCGTACGCTTCCTGGCCGCTCAGTACACCGAACGGGACGGCGTCCGACGCCGGTTGATCGAATCCACCTGGGGCATCTTCGGCCACGGGAACGTCGCCGGCCTCGGCCAGGCGCTCATCGAGTACGGCGCCGACATGCCGTTCCACCAGGGCCGCAACGAACAGTCCATGGTGCACGCGGCAGTTGGCTACGCGCGTCAGTCCAACCGCCTCTCCACGCACGCCGTGACGACGTCGATCGGCCCGGGCGCGACCAACCTGGTCACCGGCGCCGCGCTCGCCACGATCAACCACCTCCCGGTCCTGCTCCTCCCCGGCGACACCTTCGCGACCCGCCCGGCGGACCCGGTCCTCCAGCAGCTCGAAGTCCCGTACGCCGGTGACGTGTCGGTCAACGACTGTCTGCGCCCGGTGTCGCGCTACTTCGACCGCGTGACACGCCCCGAGGCACTGATCCCGGCGGCGCTGCAGGCAATGCGCGTACTGGCGGACCCAGTTGAGACGGGCGCCGTAACTCTCGCTCTCCCGCAGGACGTTCAGGCCGAGGCGTACGACTGGCCGGACGAGTTCTTCGCCGAGCGCGTGTGGCATGTACGCCGTCCGGCCGCCGACGCCGAGGAACTGACGGAGGCGGTACGGGCGATCCGCGCCGCCCGCCGTCCCCTGATCGTCGCGGGCGGCGGAGTCCACCACAGCCGCGCGGAGGACGTGCTGGCGGAGTTCGCCGCGGCGACCCGTATCCCCGTCGCCTCGACTCAGGCCGGCAAGGGCTCTCTCCACTACCTCCACCCCCAGGACGTGGGCGGCATCGGCCACACGGGAACGGCGACGGCGGACGAACTCGCGCGCCTGGCAGACCTGGTGATAGGCGTCGGCACCCGCTACACAGACTTCACCACGGCGTCCAACACCCTGTTCGCGTCGCCGGACGTCCGCTTCCTGAACCTCAACATCGCCCCGTACGACGGCCACAAGCTGTCCGCCACCCCGCTGATCGCGGACGCCCGCAGCGGCCTGCAACAGCTGACGGAGGCCCTGGCGCTGCACGAGCACCGGGTCGCGGACACGTACACCCGCGAGTACACCGAGGACAAGGAACGCTGGGAACAGCGCGTCGACGCGGCCTACGAGGCCGACGAGCCGGATGTCCGGCCCACGCAGCCGCAGGTCCTGGGCGCGCTGGACGAGATCGCCGACGAGTCGGACGTCATCATCAACGCGGCGGGTTCACTCCCCGGTGACCTGCACAAACTCTGGCGCGCCCGATCGCGGGACCAGTATCACCTGGAATACGGCTACTCCTGCATGGGGTACGAGATTCCGGCCGCGATCGGTGTGAAGCTGGCGGCGCCCGAGCGTCCCGTATGGGCGCTGGTGGGCGACGGCACGTACCTGATGATGCCGACGGAGATCGTGACGGCCGTACAGGAGGGGATCGCGATCAAGCTCCTCCTGATCCAGAACCACGGCTACGCGTCCATCGGCGGACTGTCGGAGTCGGTGGGCGGCGAGCGCTTCGGCACCGCCTACCGCTACCAGTCGGACGACGGTACGTACACGGGTGCTCCGCTGCCCGTGGACCTGGCCGCCAACGTGGCGAGCCTGGGCATGCGCGTCCTGCGCGCGAAGACGGTACGGGAGCTGCGGGCGGCGCTCGCCGAGGCCCGTGCCGCCGACACTCCCACTTGTGTCTACGTCGAGACGGAAACGGCAGACACAGTGTCGGGCGCGCCTCCGGCGCAGGCCTGGTGGGATGTTCCTGTGGCCGAGACCGCGACCCGCCCGTCGGCGGTCAAGGCACGTGAGCTGTACGAACGGCACGTCTCTACCCGACGCCGCCATCTGTGAAGGAGAACCTGGGCATGACGAAGATCGTCAACCACTGGATCGGCGGCAAGACCGTCGAGGGCGCGTCGGGCACGTACGGGCCGGTCACCGACCCCGCGACCGGCGCGGTCACCACGAACGTCGCCTTCGCGACCGTCGACGAGGTCGACGCGGCGGTGGCGGCGGCCAAGGACGCGTACGCGACCTGGGGCAAGGCGTCCCTCGCCAAGCGCAGCACCATCCTCTTCAAGTTCCGCGCACTGCTGGACGCGAACCGGGACGCGATCGCCGAGCTGATCACGGCGGAGCACGGCAAGGTGCACTCCGATGCGCTGGGTGAGGTCGCCCGAGGCCTGGAGATCGTCGAACTCGCGTGCGGGATCACCGTGCAGCTGAAGGGCGAGCTGTCGACGGAGGTGGCGAGCCGGGTCGACGTCTCGTCGATCCGTCAGCCCCTCGGTGTCGTCGCGGGCATCACGCCGTTCAACTTCCCGGCGATGGTCCCGATGTGGATGTTCCCGATCGCCATCGCGTGCGGCAACACCTTCGTGCTGAAGCCGTCCGAGAAGGACCCGTCGGCGGCGATGAAGCTCGCCGAACTGCTGGCCGAGGCGGGCCTGCCGGACGGCGTCTTCAACGTCGTCCACGGCGACAAGGTGGCGGTCGACCGCCTCCTGGAGCACCCCGACGTCAAGGCGGTCTCCTTCGTAGGCTCGACGCCGATCGCCCGCTACATCCACACCACGGCCTCGGCGAACGGCAAGCGCGTCCAGGCCCTGGGCGGCGCCAAGAACCACATGCTGGTCCTCCCGGACGCGGACCTGGACGCGGCGGCCGACGCCGCGGTGTCGGCGGCCTACGGCTCGGCGGGCGAGCGCTGCATGGCGATCTCGGCCGTGGTCGCGGTGGGCGCGATCGGCGACGACCTCGTGCAGAAGATCCGCGAACGCGCGGAAAAGATCAAGATCGGCCCCGGCAACGACCCCACCTCCGAGATGGGCCCGCTGATCACCAAGGTCCACCGCGACAAGGTGGCCTCCTACGTCACCGGCGCGGCGGCCGAGGGCTCCGAGGTGGTCCTGGACGGCTCCGGCTTCACGGTCGAGGGCTTCGAGGACGGCCACTGGATCGGCATCTCCCTCCTCGACAAGGTCCCCACGACGGCGAAGGCCTACCAGGACGAGATCTTCGGCCCGGTCCTGACCGTCCTGCGCGTCGACACCTACGAGGAGGGCCTGGCGCTGATCAACGCCTCCCCCTTCGGCAACGGCACCGCGATCTTCACCCGGGACGGCGGCGCCGCCCGCCGCTTCCAGCTGGAGGTCGAGGCCGGCATGGTCGGCGTCAACGTCCCGATCCCCGTCCCGGTGGGCTACCACTCCTTCGGCGGCTGGAAGGACTCGTTGTTCGGCGACCACCACATCTACGGCAACGACGGCACCCACTTCTACACCCGAGGCAAGGTCGTCACCACCCGCTGGCCCGACCCGGCGGACGGCCCGTCGGGCGTCGACCTCGGATTCCCGCGCAACCACTGAGCCGGTTCCCGCTGTACGCCGGTGCCCCGCTTCCCTCCGGAGGCGGGGCACCGGCGTACACGCAGGTACTCAGCCCTGCTGCTGGCTGGCCGACTTGAGCAGCTCGCTGACGTCGGCCGTCTGCGCCGTCGGCGGCGGTGTGACCTTTGCCGTGGCGCCGAACTTCCGGAAGTCCATGGTGACGGTCATCGTCCCGATCTTCTGCTTGATCCGGACCGGCAGGTCCTTGGCGCCGACCCAGACGTCCATGTCTATGGACGTCCCGCCGCCGGTCGCCGAGTCGAAGAGGGTGCCCTCCTTGCCGTAGACCTCCTTCAGCCCGCCCATCCGGCTCTGGTCGATCACGGCCCGGTAGTGGGTCGTGCGCTGCCCGTTCAGGGTCTGTACGCCCAGATCCTCGACGTCCTTCGCGTACTTGAGGCTCCGCATGAAGGCCGTAGGACTGCCACCGCCGCTCGCGGTCACCGCTTGGGCGCCTTGCTCGCCGAACACGACCGACCCGTCGACCTTCATCCACTCCTTGCCCTTGAAGGGGCCGGAGGGCTGCGGGTCGACGTCGTAGTAGTAGTCGCCGCCCACGAACAGCGCGTGGATGGTCGGGTCGTCCTGGACGTCCTGCATCTGCGCGGCCCTGGTGTCCATCTCGAGGTCGTACGCGAACCCGTCGCCCCAGGAGTACGTACCCTCCATGGCAATCGGGCCGTTGCCCAGGTCGGTGGTCACGGAGACCTCGGCGGACCCCAGTTCCTCGGTCCGGTCGGTCGCCCGGGCGAGCGCCGCCATGATCGCGCCGGTGTCGTCCACCGCCTCGGCGGCGTGCTTGACGGTCTCCGCGCCGCACCCGGAGGCCGCGACCAGCGCCGCCGCCGTGAACCCCACCCAGGCAGCGGTGTGCCGCAGCTTCATGTGTTCCCCCATGGCTGTGTGTCCGTTGTGAACACTGAACTGTAGTGCGAAGCACTGACATCGCCGCGACGGATTATCGAGTCACGGCCCGATCACCGGCCGATCATGTGCCCGTCCGTACCACGGCTGGTGTACGCCGTCCCGTGCCGTACGCCTCCAGGATGGCCGGAGGTTCCGACCGGTGGTTGCCCCGGATGTCAGCGGCGGCCCGTACCGTTGACGCATGGATCTTCGAATGCCCGGACTGCGAGGGGCGCGGCCCCGGCGGCCACGACGGCTGATCGCCGTCGTGGCCGCCGCCGTCGTCCTGCTCGCCGGTGCCGGTACGTGGACGGCCGTCGCCTCCGGCGACGCGCCCGCGGTGCACCGCGCCGACCGGGTCATGGACGTCGGCGGCGGGGTGCGCATCGACACGTCGTACTTCACGGCGGGGTCGAGCGACGACCGCCGCCCCGCCGTCCTGCTCGCGCACGGATTCGGCGGCAGCAAGGACGACCTGCGCGACCAGGCCCAGGACCTCGCCCGCGACGGGTACGCGGTACTGACCTGGTCCGCGCGCGGCTTCGGCAGAAGCACCGGCAAGATCGGGCTCAACGACCCGAAGGCCGAGGTCGCCGACGTCTCGAAACTCATCGACTGGCTGGCCGCGCGGCCGGAGGTCCAGCTCGACAAGAAGGGCGACCCGCGCGTCGGCATGGCCGGCGGGTCCTACGGCGGCGCCATCTCGCTCCTCGCCGCCGGGTACGACCAGCGGGTCGACGCCATCGCCCCGGCCATCACCTACTGGAACCTCTCGGACGCCCTCTTCCCCAACGGCGTCTTCAAGAAGCTGTGGGCCGGCATCTTCTTCAACACCGGGGGCGGCTGCGCCAAGTTCGAGACGCAGCTCTGTGAGATGTACCAGCGGGTCGCCGAGTCCGGGCAGCCCGACGCCGCAGCGGTGAAGCTCCTCGAAGAGCGCAGCCCCGAGGCCGTCGGCGACCGCATCAAGGTGCCCACCCTGCTGTTCCAGGGCCAGACCGACTCCCTCTTCCCGCTCGGCCAGGCCGACGCCGCCGCCAAGGCGATCAAGGCCAACGGCGCACCCGTGGACGTCGACTGGATCGCCGGCGGCCACGACGGCGGCGACATGGAGACCTCCCGCGTCCAGTCCCGGGTCGAGTCCTGGTTCGACCGGTACCTCAAGGACGACAAGGGCGCCGACACCGGCTCCGCCTTCCGCGTCACCCGTACCCTCGGCTCCGGCTCCGGCGACGGCGAGCCCCGCCTCGCCGGTACGACCGACGACACCTACCCGGGCCTGGAGAGCGACCCGCGGTCGATCGCCCTCGCCGGACGCGAGCAGACCTTCGAGAACCCGGCCGGCGCCAGCCCGCCCGCCGTGTCGGCCCTGCCCGGCCTCGGCGCCGGCGGCGGCCTCTCCCAGCTGTCCTCGCTCGGTGTCAGCATCTCCCTCGACTTCCCCGGCCAGTTCGCCGCGTTCGAGTCGAAGCCCGTCACGGACGACCTCCAGATCACCGGCTCGCCCACGGCCACGGTCCATGTGAAGTCGACCAGCGAGGACGCCGTCCTCTTCGCCAAGGTGTACGACGTCGGCCCGGACGGCAGATCACAGGTCCTCCCGTCCCAGCTGGTCGAGCCCCTCCGCGTCGAGGGCGCCAAGGCCGGCAAGGACGTGAAGCTCACCCTCCCGGCCATCGACCACGAACTCGACGACGGCCACCGCCTCCGCCTGGTCCTCGCCTCCACCGACCTCGGCTACGCCTCCCCGCTGACCCCGGCGACGTACACCGTCTCCCTGAAGGGCGCCCTGGAGGTGCCCACGCCGCTCGGCCGGGCCGACCGTACGGACGTCCTGCCCGCCTGGGTCTGGTACCTGCCGATCGCCGGCGCCCTGATCGCCGCGCTCCTGCTGGTCACCGGCCGCCGCCGGATCGTCACCCCCGCCCCCGACCCCGCGCTCGCCGAGGTCCCGCTCCAGATCACCGATCTGAGCAAGAAGTACAAGAACGGCGACCGCTACAGCGTCCGCGATCTCACCTTCCGCGTGGAGAAGGGCCATGTCCTGGGCCTGCTCGGGCCGAACGGCGCGGGCAAGACGACGACCCTGCGCATGCTGATGGGCCTGATCCAGCCGGACGCCGGCCAGATCCGCGTCTTCGGCCACGCGATCGTGCCGGGCGCCCCGGTGCTCTCCCGCGTCGGCGCCTTCGTCGAGGGCGCGGGCTTCCTCCCGCACCTGTCCGGCCGCGAGAACCTGGAGCTGTACTGGGCGGCCACAGGTCGCCCGGCCGAGGACGCCCACATGGACGAGGCCCTGGAGATCGCCGGCCTCGGCGACGCCCTGGCCCGCGCGGTCCGCACCTACTCCCAGGGCATGCGCCAGCGCCTCGCCATCGCCCAGGCCATGCTCGGCCTGCCCGACCTCCTCATCCTCGACGAGCCGACCAACGGCCTCGACCCGCCGCAGATCCGCGAGATGCGCGAGGTGATGATCCGGTACGCGGAGGCCGGCCGTACGGTCATCGTCTCCAGCCACCTCCTGGCGGAGGTCGAGCAGACCTGCACGCACCTGGTCGTCATGGACCACGGCAAGCTCGTCCAGGCGGGCCCCGTCAGCGAGATCGTCGGCTCCGGCGACACGCTGCTGGTCGGCACGTCCGAGCCCGTGGACGAGCCCCTCGTCGAGAAGATCGCCGCCCTGCCCGGCGTCGACTCGGCCGTACGCGCCGACGGCGGCCTGGTGGTCCGCCTCGACACCGACGGCAACGCCCGCCGACTGGTCGCCGAACTCGTACGGCTGGAGGTCCCCGTGGAGTCGGTCGGCCCGCACCGCCGCCTCGAAGACGCCTTCCTCACCCTGATCGGAGAGTCCGCATGAGCACGCTGGCCGAGCGTGCCGAGCACGCAGAACCCGGGCCCACGGAACCCAAGGGGCCCAAGACGCCCTTGGAGGTCGCCGACGGCTACCGCGCGGGCCGCACCCTGCCCTTCCGGGTCGAGTTGGTCCGGCAGCTGAAGCGCCGCCGCACCATGGTCATGGGCGGCATCCTGTTCGCCCTGCCGCTCGTGCTGCTGATCGCCTTCCAGGTCGGCGGCACGCCCGGCGAGGGCAGCAACCGGGTGAACCTGATGGACACGGCCACCGCGTCCGGCGCGAACTTCGCCGCGGTGAACCTGTTCGCCGCGGCGGGCTTCCTGCTCGTCATCCCCGTCGCGCTGTTCTGCGGCGACACGGTCGCCTCGGAGGCCAGCTGGTCCTCCCTGCGCTACCTCCTCGCCGCTCCCGTGCCGCGCGCCCGGCTGCTGTGGTCCAAGCTCGCCGTCGGACTCAGCCTCAGCCTGGCGGCGCTCGTGCTGCTGCCGGTCGTCGCGCTCGTCGTCGGCTCGGTGGCGTACGGCTGGGGCCCGCTGGAGCTGCCCACCGGCGGTGAGATCGCCCCGGGCACCGCCGCGCAGGCCCTGCTGATCACCGTGGCGTACATCTTCGTGTCCCAACTGGTCACCGCCGCGCTGGCGTTCTGGCTCTCCACGAAGACCGACGCCCCGCTCGGCGCGGTCGGGGGCGCCGTCGGCCTCACCATCGTCGGCAGCGTCCTCGACGAGGTCACCGCCCTCGGCGACTGGCGCCACTTCCTGCCCACACACTGGCAGTACGCCTGGCTGGACGTCGTCAACCCGAAGCCCGACTACACCGACATGATCCAGGGCGTCTCCCTCTCGGTAACGTACGCCCTGGTCCTGTTCGCCCTGGCCTTCCGGGGTTTCGCCCGCAAGGACGTCGTCTCCTAGGTCACCGGAGGATCACCTACCGGTCTCGGAGGCGGCCTCTCGTGGCCACTTCGAGATCCATCCGCAATGCCCCGTACCGCACATTCCGGCCCCCTTCGCCGTCACAGTCACAGAAGTTGACGTCGGCCGACGTCAACGGACGGAGGGGGCACGGCAGATGGAGCGGTACGGGAGCCACCGAACACGACACCTGCGCGGCGCACTGATCGCGCTGACGGCAGTGAGCGGGCTGCTGCTGACCGGATGCAGCGGCGTGAGCGACGGCAGCAGCAGCGACAGCGGCCAGGGCAACGGCCAGAGCGGCAAGCAGGATTCCGGCGGCGGCTCGGGGGGCTACGTGCCTTCTCTGCCCGACAGCTCCGGCGAGCAGCAGGACGGCGACCAGAGCGGACGCGAAGGCACCACGGAGGGGGAGTCGGAAGGGGAGACGGACGGCGAGTTCGCCCCGTCCCCCGACTACCTCTCCACCTTCGCCCTCGACGTCGACACCGCCTCGTACGGCTACGCGCGCCGCACCCTCGCCGACGGCCGCCTGCCCGACCCGGCGACGGTCCGGCCGGAGGAGTTCGTCAACAGCTTCCGCCAGGACTACGAACGCCCCGACGGCAACGGCTTCTCGGTCACCGTCGACGGCGCCCGCACCGACCGCAAGAACTGGTCCCTGGTCCGCGTGGGCCTGGCCACCCGCACCGCCGAGGAAGAGGGTGAACGCCCGCCCGCAGCGCTGACGTTCGTCATCGACATCTCCGGTTCCATGGCCGAGCCAGGCCGCCTCGACCTCGCCAAGGACTCCCTCGGCGTGATGACGGACCGACTGCGCGACGACGACTCCGTCGCGATCGTCACCTTCAGCGACGAGGCCGAGACCGTCCTGCCGATGACCCGCCTCGACGACCACCGCGACGAGGTCCACGACGCGATCGACGACTTGGAGCCCACCGAGTCGACGAACCTCGGCGCGGGCGTCCGCACGGGTTACGCCACAGCGGTGGAGGGCCTCCGTGAGGACGCCACGAACCGGGTCGTCCTGGTCTCGGACGCACTGGCCAACACAGGCGACACCGACGCCGACTCGATCCTCGACCGCATCTCCGACGCCCGCCGCGAACACGGCATCACCCTCTTCGGCGTAGGCGTCGGCAGCGACTACGGCGACGCCCTGATGGAACAGCTCGCCGACAAGGGCGACGGCCACACCACCTACGTCTCGAACGAGACCGACGCCCGCAAGGTGTTCTGCGAGCAGCTCCCGCGCAACATCGACCTCACGGCCCGCGACGCCAAGGCCCAGGTCGCCTTCGACCCGGAGACGGTGGCCGAGTTCCGCCTGATCGGCTACGACAACCGCCGGGTCGCCGACGACGACTTCCGCGACGACAGCGTGGACGGGGGAGAGGTGGGCCCCGGCCACACGGTCACCGCCCTCTACGCCGTCCGCACCAAGCAGTCCACCTCGGGCCACCTCGCCACGGCAACGGTCCGCTGGCTCGACCCCGAATCCCGCGAACCCCACGAGGAATCGGGCCAGTTGGAGTCGAACACCCTGAACGACACCCTCTGGAACGCCCCGCCCCGCTTCCAGGTGACAGCGGTGGCCGCATACTTCGCCGACGCCCTACGCAGGGGCGACGACCGCTGGACCACCCTGCCGAGCACCCCGACCCTGGGCGAACTGGCCGAGAGGGCGGATGAGCTGGCAGAAACGACGGAAGACAATGCGGTACACCAACTGGCGGAGGCAATAGAACAGGCGAACCGCTATGAGGGCTAGGTGGCGCGCAGCGCCCCGTTAGGGGCGCGGGGAACTGCGCGACCAGCCCCCACCGCCCCGCGGCCAACGAACCACCTGTTTCTGCGCAACCCATTGAACTTCCGCTACGCCCAAGTAACTTGACTTGGACTCAGGAGGACCAAGACCACCGGGAGCCGGCACCATGGGCGTACGCAAGGACCTGAAACAGGCAAAGCGCCGCACCGACCTGGCGACCCGCCACCAGGTCGACCTGACCCGCGACGAGAAGACCAACACCGTCCGCGAGGCCAGCGCCGCCCCGATGGTCGCACCCCCCACCACAGGCAGCACCGCAGACCTCCCCTACACCAACGCCACCGAGGCCCCGGACGCGGTGATCCTGCGCCGCCGTACCGCCGACGGCACCTGGCACCCGATCACAGCCGCCACCTTCGCCGCCGAAGTCACCGCCACCGCAAAGGGGTTGATGGCGGCGGGCCTCGAACAGGGCGGCCGGGTCGCGGTGATGTCCCGTACCCGCTACGAGTGGACGGTCCTGGACTTCGCGATCTGGGCGGCCGGCGGCCAGACCGTCCCCGTCTACGCCACCTCGTCCGCAGCCCAAGTGGACTGGATCGTCAGGGACTCGGGGGCTCGCCTGGTGGTGACGGAAACGCCCGACAACACGGCCACCGTCACCACCGGCACGGCCGCCCACCCCGAACCCCCGCGCATCCTCACCCTGGACGAGGGTGCGATGGCCGAACTCACCACCCTGGGCCGGGACATACCCGACGACGAGGTGGCCAAGCGGCGCGCCGCCCTGACCCCCGACACCACCGCCACCATCTGCTACACCTCCGGCACCACAGGCCAGCCGAAGGGCTGCGTCCTCACCCACGCCAACCTGCACCACGAGGCAGCGAACGTCATCGAGCTGCTGCACCCGATCTTCAAGGAGGTCACCGGCCAGACCGCCTCGACCCTCCTCTTCCTCCCCCTCGCCCACATCATGGGCCGCGCCCTTCAGATCGGCTGTCTGATGGCCCGGATCGAGATCGGCCACTTCCCCAGCATCAAGCCCGACGAACTCCGCCCGGTGCTGCGGGAGTTCAGGCCGACCTTCCTTGTCGGCGTCCCGTACCTCTTCGAGCGGATCCACGCCACCGGCCGCGCGACCGCGGAGAAGATGGGCCGAGCCTCCTCCTTCGACCGCGCCCACCGCATCGGCGTCCGCTTCGCCGAGGCGTACCTGGAGAAGTTCCTCGCGACAGACGGCAAGGTCGCCAAGGGCCCCGGCCCCGGCCTCTACGCCGCCTGGGCCCTGTACGACCTGCTCGTGTACCGCCGTATCCGCAAGGAGCTGGGCGGGCGCATGCGGTACGCCATCAGCGGCGGCTCCCCGCTCGACCGCGACCTCAGCCTCTTCTTCTACGCCGCCGGAATCATCGTCTACGAGGGCTACGGCCTCACCGAGACGACCTCCGCCGCCACCCTCGTCCCGCCCCTGGCCCCCCGCCCCGGCACGGTCGGCCTCCCGGTCCCCGGCACCGCCGTCCGGATCGCCGACGACGGTGAGGTCCTCGTCAAGGGCGGGGTCGTCTTCGGCGCCTACTGGAACAACCCGGCGGCGACGGACGCGGTACTCGGCAGCGACGACTGGTTCGCGACCGGCGACCTCGGCGCCCTCGACGACGACGGCTACCTCACCATCACCGGCCGCAAGAAGGACATCATCGTCACCTCCGGCGGCAAGAACGTAGCCCCGGCCGTCCTGGAGGACCGGCTGCGCAGCCGCGCCCCGGTCGGCCAGTGCATGGTCGTCGGCGACAACCGCCCCTTCGTCGCCGCCCTGATCACCCTCGCCCCCGACTCCGTCGCCCACTGGCTCGCCGTACGGGGGATGCCCGCCGACACCCCGATGTCCGAGGTGATCCGCGATCCCCGGATGCGCGCCGACGTCCAACGGGCCGTGGACCACGCCAACGCGGCGGTCTCCCGGGCCGAGTCGATCCGCGCCTTCACCCTGGTCGAGGGCGAGTTCACCGAGGACAACGGCCAGCTCACCCCGTCCCTCAAGGTCAAACGCCATGCGGTACGGGAGGCGTACGCGGCCGAGATCGAGGCGCTGTACAGCAAGTGACGCACGTATGACGCACATAGCCCCGTAGAACGCCGAACGGCGGGCCACCGGAGAACCGGTGACCCGCCGCCGCAACCGAGCGGGGAGGCTCAGCTGTTGCCGGCGCCGTTGCCGGACAGCACGGGGATGTCGCTGAGGATGTGCGACAGGGGCTCGTCACCCTTGGCCTGCGTCGAGTTCTCGACACACTGCTGGTTCTGCGGGGCCGACAGGATCGGGATGTCCTGGACGGCGATCGGCACCAGGCCGACGACGGAACCGACGTTGAGCTTGGCCGGGAGGCCGACACACGGCTTGTTCAGCGAACCCTGGACCAGCGAGAGCTGCGGGCTCATGTCACCGAACGTGGCCGAGTTGCCGAACTCCTGCTCGGCGCCGTTGCCGCTGACGGAAGTGGTGCCACCGTCATCGGCGATCGCCAGGGCCTGGGGTGCTGCCGTCGCCGAGATACCGGCGACGGAGGCGGCGATGGCCGCGGTTGCCCACAGCTTCTTCATGTTCATTCCCTTCGAAAAGCGGACTCCGGTGAGGAGCTGCGTGATCGTCAACGGCCGAACCCCGGCCGGGGTTGCGGTGATTGCCCCGATTGGCCCAGCGTGCGAGGTGTACGAGTCGAGATTCAGGGGCAAGCGAGCCGGTTCCCGCGCACCGGTACGTCCTTCCCGAACACCGGCGGATCGTCGGGCCGGGGATCCGTGCCCGCCGCGATCAGCGGCCGGTCCTCGCGCACCTTGGTGAACATCGCCTTGGCCTTCGCGTCGTGCCAGCGCAGCGTCGAACCGATGCCGTCCATCGGCGGGTTGAACCCGGCGATCGGCACGGTGGCGAACTCCGTCCGCGTGGCCGGCACCTTGCTCAGCGTCGAGGCGAGCGTGACGAGCGCCTTCGCGCCGTCCTTCCCGAAGCCCTGCTCGACCTTGGCCGGCCCGAGCAGCGTCCGGGCGACCCGGCCCATGACGACGGGGTCGGTGAGGACCTTCCGGGCGGTCAGCTGTTCCAGCGCCGCGACCAGGAACCGCTGCTGCCGCTGGATCCGCCCCAGGTCGGCGCTCTGGTCGACCTTCCGCGAGCGGACGTACTGCAAGGACTGCCCGCCCTTGAGCAGATGCCGTCCCGGCGTCAGATTCAGCTTGGTCTTGGGGTCCTTGAGCCGCCGCGCGGTGCACACCTCGACCCCGCCGACCTGGTCGACGGCGTCGATGAACCGCCGGAAGTCGAGCTGCAGATACTGCTCGACACTCACCCCGGTCACCGCCTCCACCGTATGTTCGACCAGTCGGGCGCCGCCCTCCGCGTACGCGCCGTTGAGCTTCGCGGGATGCGCGGGGCGCTGCCTCCCGGACTGTTCGTGCCTGTACGCCGGAATCGTGGCGAAGGAGTCGCGCGGCAGGCCGATCACGCTGACGCGGTCGCGCTTGGCGGACACATGGATGAGCATCATCACGTCCGCGCAGTTGCAGGGAACGCCGCCCGCGTGGAACTTGCGGCGCTCCTTCTCGGTGATGGTGCTACGGCCGTCCGTACCCAGCAGCAGGATGTCGGTGCCCTTGGCGGGGACGGCGCCGCCCACGGGGGCCAGCGGCGGCTGCTCGGGCGTACCGCAGCCGATGGCGGTCGCCGCGCACAGCACCGCGACACCGCACAGCCGGGAGAGCCGGGACAGGTGGGCAGGACGGGAAAACCGGAACAAAGGGTGTCTCGTCGTCACCTGACGCAACGTAGGCCAGCGGGCCGCCGAGAATTCGACGGCCCGCTGGTGAGAACTCGAAGAGAGCCCGGACGTACGCCCGACTCAGTCGTCTCAGTTGTTGCCCACGCCGTTGCCGGACAGGACCGGGATGTCGCTGAGGATGTGCGACAGGGGCTCGTCGCCCTTGGCCTGCGTCGAGTTCTCGACACACTGCTGGTTCTGCGGAGCCGACAGAACGTTGATGTCCTGGACGGCGATCGGCACGAGGCCCACGAGCGAACCGGCGTTGACCTTGGCCGGCAGACCGATGCAGGGCTTGTTGAGCGAGCCCTGGATGAGCGCCATCTGGGGGCTCATGTTGCCGTACGTGGCGGAGTTGCCGTACTTCTGGATGGCGCCGTTGCCGCTGGTGGACGTCGTGCCACCGTCGTTCGCGATCGCCAGCGCCGGGGTCGCCACCGCAGCGGAGGCACCGACGACGGAAGCGGCGATCGCCGCAGCAGCCATAACCTTCTTGATCACTTGCAAGTCCCTTCGGAAGAAACCCCGTCCACCGGAGCCGTTCTGATCAACTGTCTTCGGCGCGCATGGTTGCTGCCATTCACTCTGATGGCCCACAACGGCCAACTGGGTGAAGCAGCGAAACCAATCCCCGCCCGTCCGGTTGAAGCGGGAGCAGGAACGTGTGTCTCTGCCAGGAAAGGAAAGCGAAATGCTGAAGAAGGCAATGGCCGCGGCGGCGGTAGCCGCATCTGTCGTCGGAGTCTCGGCGGCGACCGCCCCCCAGGCGCTTGCCACAGCGGACGACGGCGGCACCACGTCCGTCAGCGGGAACGGGGCGGTCTCGAAGTTCGGCAACTCCCTGACCAAGGGCGACATGAGCCCCCAGATGAGCCTCGCGCAGGGCAGCGTCAACAAGCTCTGTGTCGGTCTGCCCGTCAAGGGCAACGTGGGCTCCCTCGTGGGCGTTCTCGTCCCGGTCGCCGTCCAGGACATCCCGATCCTGTCGGCCCCGCAGAACCAGCAGTGCGCCGAGAACTCGACGCAGGCCAAGGGTGACGAGCCGCTGGCGCACGTCCTCAGCGACATCCCGGTCCTGTCAGGCAACGGCATCGCCAACAGCTGATCTGTCGCCGTCGGCTGACCGGCCGTCAACAGTCGTCCGGTCGCCCGCGGATGCAGCTCGGGCAGCCCCCGCACCAAGTGCGGGGGCTGCCCGCTTTTTTGTGCCTTCCAGGGTTCCGGATTTCTTCAGCCTTTCGTGTGGACCGTGTTTTCCGCTGCTTCAGGGCGTTCGAGTGAATTACCCACCGGATCACGTTCCGTAGTTTCTTCGGCTGTCTATCCCTCGTTTTACAACTGCCGGTCATGGTGCGAGCCGTTCATGCTGTGCTCGCTCGGTTTCGGCCGACATAGGGGCATGACCGCAGAGAAGGGAAACCTCATGAAGAAGAGCGTTGCTGTCATCGCAGGCGCGATCATGGCGCTCGGAATGGCCTCCCCGGCGTTCGCGGACGCCGAGGCCGAGGGCTTCGCCGCGCACTCCCCGGGCGTGCTCTCCGGCAACGTCGTCCAGGTTCCCGTCCACGTTCCCGTCAACGTGTGCGGCAACTCGATCAACGTCATCGCGCTGCTGAACCCGGCGTTCGGCAACACCTGCGTCAACGACTGAGGTCGTCGCACCAGCCGTTCGGCGGTGTCTGGGCCGGTCTTGGAGAGCCTCTCGGTGCCAAGGCCGGCTTTTTCTCACCTCTCCCATTAGGAAGATAATCAGAATGCGACCCACTCTGAGCAGGGGGATGGTCGTGGCGGCCGCCGCGACGAGCCTCTTGACCCTGTACGGCATTCCGGCCCTCGCCGACGTGGACACCTGCGGCAACTCCTGCGCCAACACCTCGCCCGCACCCGGAGCCCCGCACGACGACCCCGCCAAGGTCAACGGCTACGGCAACGGCGGCAACAACGGCTACGGCCACGAGGACGACAACGGCCACGGCGACTCGAACCCGCCTGGCGGCTACGGCGACACCCCACCGACGAAGCCCCCGACGGGCCCTCCGACGGGCCCTCCGACGAAGCCGCCGACGAAGCCGCCCACGAAGCCTCCGACGAAGCCGCCGACCAAGCCTCCGACGAAGCCTCCGACGAAGCCGCCCACGAAGCCGCCGACGAAGCCGCCGACGAAGCCTCCGACGAAGCCTCCGACGAAGCCGCCGACGAAGCCGCCGACGAAGCCGCCGACGAAGCCTCCGACGAAGCCTCCGACGAAGCCGCCGACGAAGCCTCCGACGAAGCCTCCGACGAAGCCGCCCACGAAGCCGCCCACGAAGCCTCCGACGAAGCCGCCGACCAAGCCCCCCACGAAGCCCCCCACGAAGCCGCCGACCAAGCCTCCGACGAAGCCCCCGACGAAGCCCCCCACACACCCGCCGACGACAACGACGCCCCCCATCACCACCCCGCCGACCACCCCGCCGGCGAAGCCGCCCCACCTGCCGCCGACCGGCAGTCGGGAGGAGTTGTTCGCGGCCTCGGCGGTCAGCGTCGCGATGATCGCGAGTGGATTCGTCCTGTACAGACGAGGCCGACGCGGCGGCCCCGGCGCCCACGAGTGAGGCACGGGTAAGCTCCCGCAACCCGAACGAGCCCCGCGCGCCCCGAAAGGGGAGCGCGGGGCTCGTTCAGGGGCGCGGGGAACTGCGCGACAAGCCCCCACCGGGCCCGCGGCAAAAAACCGCGCCCCCAGCGGAGCGTCCCGCAGAAAACGAACCAACCGCCTACCCAGCGGAGCGAGAGCGCACGTCCACGCGCCGCCCAGGCGCCGGCACCGTCACGCCACGACTCCCCACCCCCGCCCGCAACCGCCGCCGCACCCCCCGTACGAGCGTCTCCGCCGTGAACGTCGCCCCATGCACGAACCGCATCGCCGGCCCGAAGCCGGACGCCGTCACCAGTCCCGCCAGGAACAGACCGGGGTACGAGGACTCGAAGTGCCGCCCGACCACGGACGAACCGTCCGCCAACGCGCCCATGCCACCCGCGAGTTGGGCGTCCAGCAGACCCAGCCGATCGGTCGTCGCCCTGAACCCCGTTGCCGCGATGACGTGTTCGGTCTCCAGGGAGCGCCGCTCGCCGGACCGGGTGACCGTGTCCAGCCGTACGCCACCCGCCCCGCCCGCCAACTCCCGTGCCTCCGCGCCCTCCTGGCCCAGCAGCACCTCCACCCCCGGTTCGACGCGGGCGCGTACCCACCAGGCGCCCGCCGGGCCCAGGGCCGTGGTGGCGATACGGGCCCGGGTCGGTTCGGGGAGGCGGTGGTAGAGGCCGGGGCGTTCGGCGTAGAACCAGTTGCGCCAGCCGCAGCCCAGGCCGCTGTGCGGGGCGCGGGCCGAGCGCCACCAGGGGCGCTCCCGCGCGGGCGGTACGTCGTTCCAGTTCAGTTGCTCCGCCCGAGCCAACACCCGTACCCGCGTGCCCTGTTCGGCGAGCAGGGCCGCCGTCTCCAGGGCCGCCTGGCCGCCGCCGATCACCGTGACGTCCCGGCCACGGAAGCGGTCGAGTTCGCAGTGGTGGCTGCTGTGCGAGACGAGGTCGGGGGAGAGATCGCGAAGGGTGGCCGGGATCTCTACGAAGGGGAGGACACCGACCGCCAGGGCGACCGTCCGGGCGCGTACCGTCTCGCCGTCCTCCGTCACCGCCTCGAAGCCCCCGGCGACGGGCGCCACCCGCGTCACCGTCCGCTCGTCGACCTCGGGGACGGCGTTGCGGGCGAACCACTGGCCGTACGCGGCGAACATCTCCAGCGGGATCGGCTCCCCGTGCCGGGCCTCGACGCCCCGGGCGGCGCAGTACGTGTCCAGGCGCCAACGGCCGTCGGGGTCGGACAGGTTCGACGCCCACGGCTCCGACTTGAGGTACATGCCCCGGGGCATGTGGTCCCGCCACGAGGCCATGGGCCGGCCGAACACGCGCAGCCGGAGCCCGGCGCCCGCGGCGTGGGAGGCGATGGACAGGCCGTACGGGCCCGCGCCCACCACCAGCAGGTCGTACATCAGCAACTGCTCGCTTTCTCGTCGTCGGTCAGGGAGTCGGTCGGAGAAGTGACGGGGGAGGCGGCCGGAGAGGTGGCCGGGGAGCCGTCGGGCAGGAGCCCCGGCGGGCTCGCCGCCTGGCGGACCACGCGGGCCCGTGTGTCGTCCGGCTCCGCCCGCTCGGACAGCCGGCGCAGCCGGGACGGCAGCCGGCGGCCGACGTGCCGCGCCCACAGGGCCCACATCGCCCAGCCGGGCGCGAGGTCGTCCGGGGCGTGCCAGGCCAGTTCGCGGCCGGCCGGCGCCGGACGCAGCGCGCTGAGCGGCGCGTAGTTCTCGACCACGAACGCCCGCCCCGGCCGGGCCGCCCCCTCCGGCATCGGACGGTGGGTCAGATCGAGGTGCTGGGCGCGTACGACGTCCAGGCCGGCCGTGTCGGTGAAGAGCCGGAACTGGGCGCCGGGGCGCGGGTTGAAGTCGAGCAGGTGGTAGCCGCCGGTGGTGGCGCAGCGGCGGAAGTCGAGGTCGAAGATGCCCCGGTAGCCCAGTTCGCCGATCAGGCGTTCGGTGAGCGCCCGTACCGGCGTGTTCGGGGTCCAGTGGCCCACCGCGGTCAGTCCGGCGCCGCGTGGCCAGGCGTGCAGCTTGCGCCCTGGGCCGCCGCCGCGCACGGTCCCGGTGCGGTCGGCGTACCCGTGGCAGAACCAGTCGAGGTCGGGTCCGGGCGGCAGGAACTCCTGGAGCAGCAGCCGGCTGCCCGCCTCCTCCGTGCGCAGATACAGCTCCCGTGCCTGCCGCGTCGAGCGCACGACGACCGTGCTGCGCAGCCCGCTGCCCGCCGGGAGCAGCCAGGGCCGGCTCCACTTCGCCATCGTCGGCAGGCCGAGCCGCCAGGCCGCGGCGGCGGCCTCGGCCGCGCTGTCCGGGATCAGCGTCAGCGGGTGCGGGACGCCCACGGCCGCGCACACGGCGGCCAGTTCGGCCTTGTCGGCCACCCGTTCGGCCAGCGCGCCGGGCTGCTGCGGCAGCAGAAAGGCGGGCGACAGCTCGGCCCGGGCCCGGCCCACCGCGACGGCGCTCGCGTCGTCGAGCGGGATCAGTACGGCGGGCCGCGCGATCTGGGCGGCCACCCGCAGCAGCGCGCGGGCGATGTCGGCGGTGGCGGCGCCGGGTGGCGGCGGGGGATGCAGCCGGCGTACGAAACGGGATCTGCGTACGGGACTTCCGCTCACGTCGGCGATCAGGTGGACGTCGACTCCCGCCCGGCCGAGGGAGCGTACGGCGCCCAGCGTTCCGTGGTGAAAGGGATTCCGGTCGGTCCGCACCAGGACGGCGGGGACACGGGTGTCGAGGAGCGACACGGACATGTGTTTTCGGGTTTCCTTCGGGTCGGTTCACTCGAAAGTCTTAGGCGCGGTGGCGGAATTCGCATTTGTATGACTGAGTGTCAGTAGGTGAAAAGCAGGAGAAGGAGCAGAAGAAGGAGCAGGAATGGCCGCACACAAGCGACGGGCCCGATCCGGACGGCTGGCGTTCATAGCGGCGGCGGTCGCCGTGTCGGCTGTTCTGGCGACGGGTCCGGGTTACGCCGTGGGCGCGGGGGTGGCCGATCCTCCCGTCCCCGTACCACCCACCGGGACGGTGGCACCGGTCGCTCCCGTGGCCCCCGAACCCCCGGTGCCGCCAGAGCCGCCCGAGCCGCCCAGCCCCGAGCCCCCCGAACCTCCCGAGCCGCCGAAGCTGCCCGCCTTCGGCGCGTACGTCGACTACGACGGCGCCCGGGGCACGGCCAGGATCGCCGAGCTGAGCCGCTGGCTGGGCGACGCCGATCTCACCGTCGGGCACACCTACCTGCCGGGTGACCTGTGGAGCAACATCGAGGGACTGCCCGGGTTCCTCGATGTGTGGGCGGACTGGCGGCGGGCCGAGGAGGACCGGCTGTTCGTCCTCAACGTGCCCATGCAGGAGCGCAACGAGGCGGGCGTCTCCGACCGCGAGGTCCGGGGGCTGCTGCGGCGCGGCGCGGCCGGTCTCTACGATCACCACTTCCGCGCCCTGGCCGAGCGGCTGGTCGCGCTGAAGATCCCGGACACCGTGATCGTGCTCGGCTGGGAGATGAACGGCATTACCTACACCTCTCGCTGCGGGCCGGACCCGGAGGCCTGGAAGAAGTACTGGAACAGGATCGTCACCACCATGCGGGCGGTGCCGGGCCAGAAGTTCCGGTTCGATTTCAATCCGACCCGGGGCCGTGACGCCATTCCCTGGACGCAGTGTTATCCGGGGGACGACACGGTCGACATCATCGGCATGGACTCGTACGACCAGCCGCGCGGGATCTCATTCGACGAGCAGATCAGCGAGCCGTACGGACTTCAGGCGCACGTTGATTTCGCCAAGGCGCACGGAAAGCCCATTTCCTATCCGGAATGGGGGCTGTTCCGCAACGGCGACAACCCGGAGTACATGCGGCGCATGCTCGCGTGGATGGACGAGCACAAGCCGCTGTACAACACGCTGACCGACTACTGTCCGCACGGCGTGTGGCAGTGCGGCAGCAATCCGAAGGCGTCCGAGGTGTACCGCCAGATCCTGACGGGCCGTAAGGATCCGGAGCCGACTGTGCCGACCGTCCCGACACCCGACCCGACCCCGGAGCCGCCGAAGCCGACGGACCCGGTCACGCCGCCCGTGCCGCAGCCGCCGGCCAACTGTTCGCCGCTGGAGCTGGGCGACTGGGTGGAGTACTGGCTCGGCGGGAAGCTGTGCCTGAAGTTCGACTGGTGGTCGCGCAACCGGTGACCGCCCGGTGGCGGCGGGTCGTTCACGATCCGCCGCCACCGTTCCCGTTCTCCCCTCCACCGCCGCTTCCCTCGCGGTCCCGCAGCCGGCGCAGGAGTTCCTTGCCCCGGCTGCGGGCGGCGACATCGCACACGACCGCCGACATCAGCGGTGCCGTCAGCCGCCGGGCCAGCAACAGCCGTTGGTTGACGACGGGTTCGGGGCGCCAGTGGTGCTTGTACGGTTCGTCGCCGCGCAGCAGGCTCAGCGTGTCGTGCCCGCCCGCCCCGGTGTGCTGGGCGCAGGCGTCCAGCAGCATCACGGCGACGTCCGCCTTCCGCTTCCGCAGGCCCGGATGGGCGCCGTACAGATAGCCGCCCGCGAGGCGTCCCGACAGCAGGGTCAGGTCGACGGCGACCACGGCGTCGTCGAGGCGGAACTCGGTGACCACGGCGTCCCCGGAGCGGACCATCGGCCCGACCGACCGGGCGAGGTGCTCGCGGAACCGGGGCTGGAGGTGTTCCGACGTCACCTTCCGTCCCTGCCACTGGAGTTGGTGCAGTTCGAGCAGGCGGACCAGGGCCGCGTCGACGTCGTCGGGCTGGACGACGTGCCGCTCGACGCCGAGCGCGGTCAGCTTGCGCAGCTTGGCGCGGACCCGCTGGGCCTTCGAGGAGGGGAGCCGGGAGACCAGGCCGTCCATCGAGACGGCGGGGAGTTCCAGGCACACGGAGTCCCTGACCTGGCGGCGGGGGCCACGCCAGCGCTCGTACACCCGTTCCGCAGCGCCGCCCGGACGGACCTCGCGGAGGTCGATCAGGGCGGTGCGGGCGGCGTCGGAGAGGCCCTCGGCGAGGGCGGCGGCGGCCTCGTCGGCCGTGTCGTCGTCGAGGAGGACGTCACCGTAGTCGGAGATCGCACCGCCGAGCGGCACCAGGGCGGGCAGCGGGCGGTGTACGCGCATCAGCGGGGCGGCGGCGAGGAGTTCGCCCTCCGGATCGCGGACCACGACGATCCGGAGCCGGCCCGGGACGCCGTACGACAGCCACCACGAGTGCAGCCAGGCATGGCTCTGGAACGGGGTCGCCGCGCCGCACCGCTTGTACAACCGGCCCCAGGCGGGGGCGAGTTCGGCGAAGGCGGCCTCGTCGCTGACGACGTCGGCGCGCAGGGCGCCCCTGGTCGTGACCGTCACAGCTGTCCGTGCGCGTCGGCGGCGACGGCCGGGCCCGGTACGGAGGCCGCGGGCGCCGGTTCCTCCGTGCCGCGCCGGGGCCGCACCAGCAGCACAAGCCCGCCGAGCAGCCCGCCCGCGCTCGCGCCGACCAGCCCGGTCACCGCCGCCGAGGCGGAGGACGGCTCGGCCGGCTTGACCGCGCGCGAGAACTGGAGCAGCTCCACGTGGGTGGAGTCCTTGGTGTCGTTGGCGTGCCGGGTGAGGGAGCGGGCCACAGCGTTGGCCATGTCGGCGGCGAGGTCGCGGCGTGAGGAGGTGGCGGACACGGCGACCATGGGCGCGTCCGGCGAGGTCGCCGTCTGCACGCTCTTCCGCAGCGTCGACACCGGTACGCCCGCCCACACCTGGGCGTCCCCGAGCACCGCGAGCTGGGTGGCGACCCGCCCGTAGGCCTGCGCGAAGCCGAGCGCGGACGCGGGGTCGGACTTCTCGGTCGGTACGGCGACGACGTAGCTGGTGGCCGTGTAGGTGGGGGGCTTGAGGGTGCCGTACGCGCCGCCGAGGAGGCCGCCGAGCACGGCGCCGGCCGCGAGGAGGGTCCATGGGCGGAGGCCGCGGGTGCGGGGTGTGAGGTGGGGGACTCTGCTGGGGTTCTCGGTCATGAGGAGGGAACTCCCTGGGGTGACGGGGACGGGGTCATGGAGGGGGCGGTGGCCGCGTACACGTCCATGAGCTGGGCGGCGCTGCGGGTGATGTCGTAGTGGTGGGCGGCAGCGGGGGGCGTGCGGTCCTGCGGGCCCAGCGCGCGGGCCTCAGTGAGGGCGCGCGCGAAGGAGTCCGCGCCGCCGGGTACGCGCCGGGCGCCCTCGGCGGACTCCGGGGGCAGGTCCTCGATCGCCGGGCAGGAGACGTACCGGACGGGCAGCCCGGCGGCCAGCGCCTCCACGACCGCGAGCCCGAAGGCCTCCTCCGGGCAGGGGGAGGCGAGCAGGTCCATCGCGGAGGTGAGGGAGGGCAGGTCGGGGCCGGGGGTGCCGTCCGGCACGTACGGGCGTTCGCCGGTGAACAGCACCCGGTCGGCCACGCCCGCCTCGCGCGCGGTGCGTCGGAGGGTGTGCTCCTCGGGGCCGCCGCCGACGAGCAACAGCCAGTAGTCGTCGGGGAGTTGGGCCAGGGCGTCGATGAGGTCGCCGAAGCGCTTGCCCGGTGCGAGCCGTCCGATGCCGCCGACGACGTACGCGCCCTCGGGCAGCCCGAGACGCTCGCGGGTGCGGTGCCGGGCGACCGGGTCGAAGCGGAAGCGGGCCAGGTCGATGCCGTTGGGGACGACCTCGATCCGGGGCGCGGGCACGCCCCAGCGGCGCAGCCGGTCGGCGACCGTGGGAGAGACGGCGACGGTGGCGCGGCCGAGGCGTTCGCTCGCTAGATACAGCGCGCGGACCCCGGCGGTCAGCGGCCGTCCCTCCATCTGCGAGTCGCCGAGGGAGTGTTCGGTGGCGACGACCGCCCGTACGCCCGCGAGCCGCGCGGCGATCCTGCCGTACACGCAGGCTCGGTAGAGGTGGGTGTGCACGAGGTCGTAGCCGCCCGAGCGGATGACGTCGACCAGGCGGGGCAGGGCGGCGAGATCCCGGTTGCCGGCCATGCCGAGGTGGACGACCCGGACGCCGTCGGCGACCAGACCGTCGGCGACCGAGCCCGGGTTGGTGAGCGTCACGACATCGCAGTCGACCGGCAAGTGCCTTAGCAGCAGCCGCAGTTGCTGCTCCGCACCGCCGACGCCGAGCCCGGTGATGACATGCAGGGCCTTCACCGCGCTCACACCCCCTCGACCGGCCGGCGCCGCAGCCGGTGCAGCCGGTACTTGAGATGCAGGCGTACGGCGGTGTCGTTCTCGCCGATGTGCACGCGGGGCAGACCATGGATGCTGCTGCCGCCGTTGAGCTGCCCGGGGTCGATGGCGACGCCGTATCCGTAACCGGCCGCCTGTACGGCGTCGACGGCCCGCTGGTCGACGGTCCCGTACGGATAGCAGAACCCCGCCACCGGAGCACCGCTCAACTCCGAGAGCACCGCTCTGCTTTCGGCGACCTCGGCGCGCAGCAGCTCGTCGTCCGCCTTCGTCAGGTCGACGTGCGTCAGCCCGTGCGACCCGATCTCGATCCCGGCCTCGGCGACGGCCCGGATGCCGTCCGCCGTGAGCAGCGGCTTGCGCGGGCCCAGCGGATCCCAGTCGTTCTCCCCGCCGAGCCGTCCCGGCAGCACGAAGAGGGTCGCGCCGCAGTCCCAACGCTCAAGCACCGGAAGGGCGTTGGTGAGGAAGTCGGCGTACCCGTCGTCGAAGGTGAGCCCGACAAGCCCGCGCCCCTCGCCCCGGGCACGGGCGGCGAGCAGCTCGGCCACGCCCACGCCCCGCAGCCCGCGCCGGTGCAGCCAGCGCAGCTGGGCGTCGAGGCGGTCGGGCGTGACCGTGATGCGGTACGGGTCGTCCGAGCAGTCGCCCACCGAGTGGTACATCGCCACCCAGGGGACGGAATCCTGGCGGGCGCCTCTTCGGCGGCGGTCAGCGGACGCGGTCGCGGCGGTGGCGGCGGTGGCGGGCGTGGGTGCGGGTGCGCTTGCGGGCATGCGGAAGCCTTCGGGTCAGGGAGCGTACGGAACGGAGGGCGAGGACGAAGCTCTGCACGGCCTGGGCCCGCATGAGCAGGCCCAGCAGGAAGAAGACGACGGTCACGGTCGCCGTACCGGCGGCGAGCCCCGCCACCGGCCCGCCGATCCGGCTGGTCACGAACGCCCCCGCGGCCGTCGCGCACACCGCAGCGCGCACCGGCTTGCTCAGCTCGGCCAGCACCCGCCGGGTCCGGATCGGCACACTGCGGGGTCCCATGCCGTACAGCAGCAGGACGGCCGACAGCGTGATCCCGGCCGCGTTGGCGGCGGCGATCCCGGACACCCCCCATGGGCCGACGGCCCACACGCCGATCCAGGTGGTCGCGACGATGCCCGCGGTCATCGAGGCCAGCGGGTACCAGGTGGGCCGGTTGGAGGAGAAGTACGAGCGGACGAGCGCGCCCACCAGCGTGTGCCCGAGCAGCCCGACCGCGTACACACGCATCACGGTCGCCGTCGCCTCGGTGTCCCGGGCGGTGAACGCGCCCCGCTGGAAGAGGAGTTCGATGATCTGCGGCGCACAGGCGACGACCGCCGCCGCGCCGAGCAGCACCACCCAGGCGGCGAGCGCGAGATCCCGTTCCACCCGGTCGCGGGCCCGCTCGGTGTCGCCCTCCGCGATGGCCTGCGCGACCACCGGGAAGGTGACCGTGCACAGCATCAGCGACAGCGTCATCGGGATCTGCGCGACCTTCTGCGCGTAGTTCAGATGCGAGATGGCCCCGGCGGGCAGCGTGGACGCGAGAAAGCGCTCGATGAGCACCTGCGACTGCCGGGTCAGCGCGAACAGCAGCACGGGCGCGACGAGCGCGAACGCCATCGGCGCCCCGGACGCCTCCTCCGCCACGATCTCTTCCGGTACGACCTCTTCGGCCCCGGCCGACCGGCGCCGCCTCAACTGCCGCAGCACGGAAGGTAGTTGGGTGACGACCATCAGGGCGCCGCCCACCGCCACCCCGACCGCCGCCGAGCGCACCCCCCACCGCCCGCCCAGCACGAACATCGCCGTGATGATGCCGATGTTGTAGGCCACGTAGATCGCCGCCGGTGCCAGGAACCGCCGGTGCGCGCGCAGGGCCGCGCTGCAGTACCCGGCGAGCCCGAAGCTGAACACGCAGGTGGCAGTGAGGCGGGTGCAGTCCACGGCGAGCGACGGGTCGGGCAGGCCCGGGGCGAGCGCCTCGACCAGGTAGGGAGCGGTGGCGATGAGCAGCGCGCCGGCCCCCGCGCATGCCAGCGCCAGCCGGGGGAGCGTCGTGGCGACCAGCGCCCGCACCGGATCGCCGGGGGCACCCTGGGCCCGCCGGGCCAGCGCCATGCTGAACGCCGGGATCAGGACGAAGGCCAGCCCGTCCTCGATGAGCAGCGTCGCCGCGAACTCCGGCACGGTCCACGCGACGAGGAAGGCGTCCGTGTCACTGCCGGCCCCGAACAGCCGGGCCAGCGACTGGTCCCGGACCAGCCCGAGCAGCGCGCCCGCGACCGAGAGGACGGCCGTGATGAGCGTGGCCTTGGCGAGGAACTTGCGGGAGACGGGAGCGAGTTCGGCAGCTCCGCCGCCGCCACCGCCGTCGTCCCCTTCCTCCCCGCTTCCCTTCGTGGCCGGCGAAGCGGCGGCGCGGGCCGCGGGCAGCGGCACCCTGGTGTCTCCCTCGGGCCGAGGAGGCGTCACGTTCGTCACGCCGAGGCCTTGGCCTCGGTCGCGGAGGTCACGGAATCGCCGCCGACGAGGGCCCACCAGGCGACGAGCCCGAAGGCGAGCGCGGTCAGCACGGTCGCGGGCCCGCCGATGTCGGCGTACAGGAAGTCGATCAACTGCCAGATCAGCAGCCCGCAGGCGACGAGGGCGCAGTCCAGTCCGGACGTACGGCTTCTGCGCACCCGTACGAGCCCGCGCAAGCCGCAGACCAGCAGGGCCAGCCAGCTGCCCCCGAGGGCGAGGAGCCCGATGAGTCCCTGCTCGCTCAGCACCAGCAGATACATGTTGTGCGGGGACAGCAGTGGCTGTTTGCGGTACGCGGCGCCCGCGCCCTCCGTGTCGCTGCCCGAGGACAGGGCCAACGAGGCGTGTCCGTCGCGGTGTTCGGGGAAGCCCTTCAACCCGACGCCGGTGAGCGGGTGTTCGCTCCACATGTCGGTCGCCGCCGCCCACATCGTGTACCGGTCGGTGACCGACTGGTCGGGGGCGTCGGCGACTTGGGTGATGCTGCTGATCCGCTCCTGGAGCATCGCCGTGCCGACTCCGAGGCCGCCGACCAGGATCACCGCGGAGGCGGTCACCACCGCGCCCACCTTCAGCGCGCGCCGCATCCCGGCCAGGACCAGTTGCAGTGCGCAGGCCGCGGCCGTGGCGATCCAGGCGCCCCGGCTGAAGGAGACGGCGAGCGGGGCGAGCAGCGCCAGGGCACAGCCGGCGGCGACGGCCCGCTGCCGGGCGGCGGCCGACCCGAGGGCCAGTCCCACCGCGCACATCAGCCCGAACGAAACCACGGTCGCCATGCCCATCACGTCGGCGGGCCCGAAGGTGCCCACCGCCCGGATCTCCTCGCCCTGGTAGGAGGCGCCGGTCCCGGTCGCGTACTGGTGCACCCCGACCGCTCCCTGGAACAGGGCGAAGGCGACGAACGCCCAGGCCAGCACCCGGAAGTCACGCCGGTCCCGGACCAGCAGCACCACGGACGCCGGGACCAGCACGAAGATCTGGAGGTAGCGCCCCAGGCCCCCGATCCCGGCCTCCGGCGAGGACGCCCCGACGGCCGCGACCGCGAGCCCGACCACGGGCATCCCGAGCACCACGGCGGCCGTACGGGACAGGGGGCGCCGCCGCTCCCGTACGAGCCGGATCGCGCAGTAGAGGACCACGAGCCCGGAGACGGCGTCGGCCGGGGTCGCCCCGCCGTCGGCGCCCTGCGCGGCCGGCAGCGCGAGCAGGGCGATCACCAGCATGACCGGCAGCAGCGGGGCGAAAGAGGCGAGCGGCACTCGGTACGGGAACGGCAGCGCGGGGCTGTGGCTCACTGCGCTCAACTTCCTGTCGGTCGGACGAGCGCGGCGGCGGTGCGCAGCAGGATGCAGATGTCCTGCCACAGCGACCAGTTGTCGATGTAGGCGTTGTCGAACCGGCAGCGGTCCTCGATCGAGGTGTCACCGCGCAGACCGTGGATCTGGGCGAGCCCGGTGATCCCGGTCTGCATCCGGTGGCGGGCCGCGTAGCCGGGGTAGGTCTGGCTGAACTTCCCGACGAAGTACGGGCGTTCGGGCCGCGGCCCGACCAGGCTCATGTCGCCCCACAGGACGTTCCACAGCTGGAGCAGCTCGTCCAGCGAGGTCCGGCGCAGGAAACGGCAGAACCAGTTCATGCGCCGCTCGTCGGCGACGCTCCAGCGGGTCGCCGCCTCCATCTCGTCGACCGGGCGGTGGGTGCGGAACTTGAGGAGGGTGAAGGGGCGCCCGTCCATGCCGATGCGCTCCTGCCTGAACACCACCCCCCGCCCGCCGGTCAGCCGCAGCACGACCGCGCACAGCAGCAGCATCGGCGAGACCAGCAGGAGGAGGGTCCCCGAGACCACCACGTCGAGCGTCCGCTTGCCGATGCTGCCCGGCCGGTCCGGCACCATCGCGAGCCGTCGGCAGGAGAACCCGGCCAGCCGTTCGGCGCTCTCGTACGAGGGCGACTCGGCGTCGATCTCCCACACCGTGCAGCCCGACTCGGCCAACGCCCGCAGCAGCGGCCCCTGTTCGGCCCGCACGGAGGGGTGGACGGCGAGCACGGCCCGGACGCCGTTCTGGATCAGCGCCCGCTCGACCTCCTCGCCGGTGGTCAGCACGGGCAGGCCCGCGCCGCCGTCCGGGTGGTCGGTGACGAGTCCCACCGGCCGTACTCCGCACGCCGGGTGGCGCAGGAAGGCGGCGGCCACGCGCCGGGCGGTGCCGGCCGGGCCGATGACGAGGGCCGTGTGCGGGCGGCGCAGCAGCGCCCGGCGGCGCCGCCAGTGGACGGTCGCGCGGCCCGCGGCACTCGCCGTCACCTGAACCGCACAGCCCAGGAAGAGGGTCCGCGCGGACAGCGCGTCGGCGGGCGCGTACGCCCCGACCACGGCGGCCAGCGCCAGCCAGCCCATCGCGATCCGGCCGCAGACGGCGGGCAGTTCGTCGAGGAACGCGGGCAGCGACTCGGGCCGGTAGAGCGAGGCGCGCGTGTTCAGCACGACCACACCGAGCAGCAGCGCGCCGACGAGAAGGGGGTGGCGCTGGGGCTCGGTCAGCGCCAGGACGCCGAGCAGGGCGGCGCTGCTGTCGACGGCGAGCAGCGGCAGCGGGGAGGCCGGCCGGGGCGCGGGGCGCCGGCCGGCCGGGAATCTGAAGCCGCCGGCCGACCCGCGGGGCGGGATGACCGAGACGGCGGACGCAGATACGGCGGACACGGTCGAGAATCCGTGCTCCCGCGGCCCTCCGCCGGGGGAGGGGACGGTACTTTCCGCAGTCACGAGTGGATGGACTCCCTGTACTTGGCGCGCACGGGCGGCACGGCGTGCGCGGTGATCAGCTCGCGGTACACGCCCGCGACGGCCTCGGCGGTGTGCCGTACGTCGTGTGCGGACAGGACGTGCCGACGCCCCAGTTGCCCCAGCGACTCACGCAGCGGCGGGTCGAGCAGCAGTTCGGTGACGGCCCCGGCCAGCGCGGCGGGGTTCTCGGCCGGGACCAGGCAGCGCGGTGCGAGAGCGGCGGGCAGACTCTCGCGCCCGCCGTCCACATCGGTGACGACCACCGGCCGCCCGCAGGACATCGCCTCCAACGGCGCCAGCGCCATGCCCTCCCAGCGCGAGGGCAGGACGACCAGATCGGCGGCCCGGTACCAGGGGACGGCATCGGCGACGGCCCCCGCGAACAGCACGGAGTCCGGGGCGAGCGCCCGCAGCCGCTCCGCGTCCGGCCCGTCCCCGACGAGCACGAGCCGCGCCCCCGGCACCCGTTCCGCGACCTCGCCCCACGCCCGGAGCAGCACGTCCTGCCCCTTCTGCCGGCACAGCCGTCCCACGCACACGACCAGGGGAGCGGCCGGGTCGGCCTCCGCTAGCAGGGGAATCCGGGCCCGTACGGGGTCCGCGTCCGCCGGGTGGAAGCGCTCGGTGTCGATCCCGTTCGGGATCACCCGCCACTGCCCGGCGATACCGGCGCGCACCCCGGTCGTCCGCTCGGCGTCGCTCACGCACACCACGCGGGAGGCCCAACGCGCCCCCCACCGCTCCCACTTGAGCGCCAGAGCGGCGGTGGGCCCGCCGACCGCCTCGAACGACCAGGCGTGCGGCTGGAACACCGTCGCCACCCGCCCCCGTACCGCCAGCCGGGCGGCGAGCCCGGCCTTCGCGCTGTGCGCGTGCACGACATCCGGCCGCACCGCCCCGATCAGCCGCCCGAGCCGCCGCACCTCCCCGGCCAGCGAGGGCCCCGGCGCGCGCGTCGCGTGCCAGGGGCGTACGCCGGCGCCGAGCGCCCGCAGCCGCGCCGGGAGTTCACCGCCGTCCGGGCAGGCGACCGTGACGTCCAGACCGGCGGCGAGCTGGGCCCGCACCAGATCCGTCACGACCCGGGCCACCCCGCCGTCCACCGGCTGGGTGATGTGCAGGACCCGTGGCCGGGGGTCGGGTGCTGACAGTTGCATGCGCGGTTTCCTCGCTCACGGGTGGCGGTGCCGGACGCACCTCGGCTACTGCCGGGCGTCGACGGCCACGAAAAGTGCGCCGGCCCACGCCGCGTCCCGCTGGGAAACGAGCCGGAAGGCCAGCTGGTCACCGCCGCGCCGCAGCGCCGTACCCAGTTCGAACACGTCGGAGTCGTAGCCGAGGGTGTTCGCGTACGCCGGAACGCGCTCCGAGGCGGCTCCGCCGATCGTGGAATTCAGCACGTCGTCGCGGGGGTTGGCCGCGTCCCCGAGCACGGTCGTGCGCCCCGCGACGGACACCGTCAGGGAGTCGCCGGGGCTGCCGCGGTCCCCGTTGTAGGCGACCAGGCCCGCCCGTCCGTTCGTGCCCGCCGGGAACCTCAGTTCGGCCAACCGGACCAACGGAACGTCACCCTTACGGGATTCCAGCGTGTCGAACCCGTCCCACACGGCGAGGTGCCGCAGCGGCTCCGCCGCCTTCTCGTACGCCACGACCAGCGTCCAGCCGCCCCACGCCCCGGCCGCCGATCTCCCCATCGCCACATTGATCTGCGCGACCGTGTACAGCCCCGAACCGCTCTCCCGGACCAGCTTCGTGACATCGGCGGAGGCCTGGAACGCGTCGGCGCCGCGCGCCACCCGGTGCCCGACGACCGAGTCCGCGAGCAACTCCTTGTACGCGCCGCCGGGCTCGGCGATCAGCACCCGCCCGTTGTCCTTCGGCAGCTTCTGCTCACCGACCTTGAGGTTGCCGCCCCAGTACAGCCGCGCGTACGAGACCCGCCCGCCCTGCGGCACCCGGACCTCCGCGCGGCTGGAGTTGTACGTGTTCGGATCGCTGTCGACATCGACGTAGAACATGTCGAAGTCACCGTTGACGGCCGCCTTCGTGCCGCCGGTTCCGTTCGCGAGCTGCCCGCCCCTGCGGACGCCCGCACAGGTCCCGAGGGTGGCGCGGCAGCTGATGGACGCGTTGGCCGCGCGGACGATCCCGCCGTGCTGGAGGGCGCGGTAGCGCGGGGCGAACGCGAGGCGTGCGGCCTCCTTGCCGGGCTTCTCGACGACGGGGGGCGCGGCCGTCGCCGTACCTCCCGGAGTGCAGATCGCGGCGAGGGCAAAGACGCCCACCATCGCACGGCGCAGCAGAAGACCCGGGGAAATACGCATGACCGGCGTTGCCCTTTCGAGGAAAAGGTCGTGGACCGACGGACAGAAAATGTGGACATCACTTATGTGCCGCATCCGCCCCCGGTCTGTTTCACGCGACGGATTCCGGGTGGCGGTCGACCTTTTGGGTGGCTTTGGGGCGGCTGGCGGAAGGTGAGTCACTCTAGTCGCTATGCGTATTTATTGGTGATTCATGGCGACTGTGTCGGAATCGTGTGCCCGGGCGATCCGAGAGATCACTCCATTGGCGGCACAACCCGGGCGCGCGCCACGCGTTGACACAGCGCCGGGCATCCCCGCCCGGATGTTTGTGACAACTCCCAAGGAGCACTTCTCCATGTCGCGTATCGCGAAGGGCCTCGCCCTTTCCTCCGTTGCCGTCGCCGCCGTGGCGGGTACCGCCGGTGTCGCCGCCGCCGACAGCGACGCGCACGGCGCCGCTGCCCACTCCCCGGGCGTCCTGTCGGGCAACGTCCTTCAGGTCCCGGTCCACGTTCCGGTCAACGTCTGCGGCAACACCGTCAACGTCATCGGTCTGCTGAACCCGGCGTTCGGCAACACCTGCGTCAACGACTGACGTAAGTCGTTAACGCCCGACGCGAGTCGGCGCGGACCCTTTGCCGGCCGCTCTCCCCTCAGGGGAGGGCGGCCGGTTCGCGTTCCGGGTGTTCGCTCGAAGCGTTTGCTCCGAATGGCGGCGGGGACGGCCGGACCGGTTGCAGGTGGCAACGGTGGATCTGACGGTTGACCTGAGGCGGACTCATCCGTCCGCACACATCACCGCACCACAGCACACCGAAAGGAACCTCCATGCGCGCTCTGCCCGCACGGCGTATCGCGTCCACCGCTCTCTGCGCCACCCTCATGCTCGGAATAGGCGCACCGGCCGCCCTGGCGGACGACGGCGACGCGGCCCGTGAGCGCGGCCACGCGGCTTCCCAGGCTCCCGTCCCCAACGCCGACGCGCTCCTTGCGCAGGTCAAGGCGCTGGGCGACCTGGGCGGCGTACTCAAACCCGTCACCGATCTGCTGAACGCCGTGCTCAAGGCGGACAACGGCCAGCTGCCGCTGGACGAGGCGACGAAGCTGGTCGACGCCGTGAAGGCGGCCATCGCCGCGGCCACACCGGCGCCGGTACCGGCCACCCCGCCGGTGGACCTGCCGGCGACCCCGGAGGTCCCGGCGACCCCGGCCCTGCCGACCACTCCGGCTCTGCCGACGACCCCGGCCCTCCCCACGACCCCGGCGCTCCCCACAACTCCCGCCCTGCCGACGGCGCCCGCGTTGCCGGTCTACTCCACGCTTCCGGCGCCCCTCACGGACGGGAAGGCGGTCAAGGGTCCGCTCGACATCACGGGCGACGCGCTCGCCGCGCTGCAGAAAGCGGTCGACACGCTGCTCACGGCGGTCACGTCCGGCGATGTCGCGAACGTCGTACCGGCCGTCACCGGTGTGGTGACGAGCCTCGTCGGTCTCGTCGCCGCCACGCTGCTCGGCAGCGGACTGCCGGCGCCGGACCTGGCCGGCCTGCCGCCGCTGCCCAAGCTGCCGGCGGAGGTGCCGCCGCTGCCGGTCCCGGTACCGCCCCTGCGGCTGCCGGCCAGCTAGGGACCCGGTCCCTTCCCAGCCGTCGCGTCGGCCTCGTCGGTCGACGCGGCGGCTGTTCTTTTGCCCGGGCACCAATTCCTTTTGTGCGTCAATCCAATTTCTGCACACAGGGTTTCCGCCGTGACCGGGGCTCGTTAGGCACGGCGACAGAATTCCCTCTGGTGACATGAGTTGCCGAAGAAAGGAACACGATGAAGTCCCTGAAGGCTGCCGCTGTTGTTGCCGGGTCCCTGGTCATCGCCGGAGCCGCCGCCCCCGCGTTCGCCTACGACACCGCCGACCTCACGCCCACCAGCCTCAACGGCGCTGTGAACACGCTCACCAAGGGCCCCATCGACGTGGATCAGGTGCAGCCCCTCCAGCACCAGTCGAACGCGCTCGACACCGAGAACAAGGAGTCGGTGCTCAGCACGGTGAAGGGCGCGACGACCGCCCTCAACTCGAACGGCGGGCTGCTCGGCGGCCTCCCCCTCCAGGGCTGACACGAGTATCCGCATGGGTGTCGAAAGGACCGATTCCGGCGCGCGGAATCGGTCCTTCGCGCTGTTCGAGCCCCGTCCCTCTTTCGTGTGGATACCGACGGGAAATCCCCCGGTCGAGTGAGAACGCGGCAGGACGCGCCAATTCCCGTCGATAGGGTTCCGCGGTGACCTCAACCTCAAGCGAAACGCGCCCTTTCCGCATCGCCGACCTGGGCACGCTCGTCGTCATGGCCTGGAGCGGTGACGCCCCTGACGGCGACATGCCCTACCTCCTCGCCTACTCCCTCGGGGACGGCGAGGGCGGCCCGGAGGCCTCGGCCGCCGCCGTCGAGCAGCTCCTCGCCAACACCGGTCTGCCGGTCGGCGGCGACATCGTCGACGGCTCCACCCGGCCGAGCCTGCCGGTCAGCCTGCTCGTCGAGTCCGGTGCGGCCGTCGTCAACATGCCGCAGCTCAACGCCCAGTGCACCCCGCCCCCGGAGTGGCTCACCGCGGTCGGTGAACGGGGCTTCGCCTACCTGGTGTTCACCACCCGCCCCTGGCCCGAGGCCCAGCCCGGCAAGGCCGTCGAGCCGGAGGCCCTGGCCGCCTTCGCGGGCGCCGAGGAGACCCTCACCGCCGCGGCCCACGTCATCCTCCCGGCCCGCAGCCTGCGCGGCTGACGCCAGGCGACAGACGACCGAACGGCGAGCGGCGAAGGTGGGTGCCGCTCTCCGGGCTGATCTGACGACTAATGCACCACTCGGGGGAATCTTGAGCTGATGCGGTTCTCAGGATCGTTACGCGGTACGGACGAACTCCCCCGATTCCTGTAAAGGACCGTACTTGCCATGAAGTCGACCACTCGAACCCTTGCCGCCGCCGTCCTCACCGGCGTGGCGGCGGCGGTGGGCGCCGCGGCCCCCGCCGTCGCGGCCGACACGGTCCCCGTACCCGTACCGCTGGACGGCGTCGAGAAGTCCCTCAACGTGAACCTGCCCAAGGTCGGCGGCGAACTGCCGCTGCTGATGCCGGGCGTGCCCGAGGGACCGCGCTACGTCGAGGGCCAGATGATCCCGTCCAGCGCGCTGCCGCAGGTGCCGCTCGGTGCCGCGCTGCCCGGCCTGTCGGCCGAGACGCCGCTGCCGCAGGTGGTCGGCAAGGGCTTCGACGAGGCCTCCGTCAAGGTCCCCGCGGCCGACCTGCGGACCCTGACCCCCGGCCTGTCCGTGGAGACCCCGCTGACCGCGCCCAACCCCGAGGTGTTCGGCCTCCCGATGCTCAGGGAACCGCAGGCCGCCGTGCTCACCCCGCTGCTGCAGACGGCCCCGACGGGCGCCCTGGGGCTCGGCTCGCTGTAGTCCATGGCCTGACGAACCGGACGCGCTGGGCCACTGGGCGGTCGCATCACCGAACGAACGGAACCAGGAGAGAGGCGAGAGTCTTGTTCGTCAGCAGAGTGCCGCAGGGCCCGGCGGATCCCCCCGCCCGTTCCGGAACGCGGCGGGACGCGCTGCGCGCCCTGTGCGTGTCGGCCCTCGCCCTGGCCGTGGTCCCGGTCGTCGCCGCCGCGTGGCCCCGACGGGAGCCCGGCGGCGACGGCATGTCGTCCTTCGACGAGACCTACCGGGGCCGTCGCCTCCGTGGCGCCAAGGCCGGCGGGGAGCACCTCGACCACATGGCGCAGGCCATGCGCGCGCCCGGCGGCGGGCGGTGGCACGTCACCGTGGACGGGCGGCCCCTGCATCTGATGCGGCGCGCGGACGGGACGTATCTGAGCATGGTCGACCACTACCGCTCGTACCCCACGCCCCTGGAGGCGGCCCGCGCCGCCGTCGACGAGCTGGGGCCCGGGCGGCAGTTGACGGTCGAGGGCGGGGGAGGGGGCGGTCGTGGCGTACACGCGTAAGGACGTCAGCACGCTGACGCGGAGCGAGCGGCGGCGGTTCGTCGGGGCGCTGATGGAGATCAAACGGCGGGGCGAGTACGACGAGTTCGTGCGCACGCACATCGAGTACTACGTCTCCGACGGCGAGGACGGGCTGCGTACGGCCCACATGGCGCCCTCCTTCCTGCCCTGGCACCGGCGGTTCCTGCTGGACCTGGAGGAGGCGTTGCAGCGGGTGGACCCGTCGGTGACGCTGCCGTACTGGGACTGGACCCGGGACCGTACGGCGGCCGGCACGCCCTGGAGCGAGGATCTGCTCGGCGGGACCGGGCGGGCCTCCGACCAGCGGGTGATGAGCGGGCCGTTCGCCTACGACCACGGCGACTGGGCCATCAAGGAGAGCGTCACCGACGGCGAGTTCCTCACCCGGGACCTCGGCCGCGCCCGCGAGCCGCTCACGCTGCCGACCAAGCAGGACCTGGACCGGGCCCTCGACGATCCGGTCTACGACGTGTCGCCGTGGAACTCGACGTCCGCGAAGGGGTTCCGCAACAGGCTGGAGGGGTGGGGGAGCGGGCGCGGCCCGGGTTCCTGGCGCAACCACAACCGCGTCCACCGGTGGGTCGGCGGGCACATGGTCGGTGGCGCGTCCGTCAACGACCCGGTGTTCTGGCTGCACCACGCCTTCGTCGACCTGTGCTGGTCGCGCTGGCAGCGCCGGCACGGGTCCGGTGCCCGCTATCTGCCCGACCGGGCGCCGGGGTTCGGCGACGCGCAGCGCGGCCGGGTCGTCGCCCGGCACGAGTCGCTGCCGCCGTGGGACGTGACACCGGATCAGCTGGAGGACCACAGCCGGATCTACCGGTACGCCTGACAGGCGGGCGGTGGACGCGGGAGAGCCCCGACGGTGGGACCGTCGGGGCTCTTCCGGTGCTTGCGTACGACGGGTCAGCTGCCGTAGCCGCCGGGGCCGGGGTTGCCCTTGTGGTCGTCCTCGCTGACGTTGACGCAGGTGTTGCCGAAGGCCGGGTTCAGCAGACCGATCACGCTGACCGAGTTCCCGCACACGTTGACGGGCACGTGGACCGGGACCTGCAGGACGTTGCCGGACAGGACGCCGGGCGAGCCGACGGCCTCGGCCTGGGCACCCGCGTCAGCCGTGGCCATACCGGCCCCGCCGAGCACCACGGCACCGGTGCCGAGAGCGGCGACGGTTGCCTTCGCGATGCGAGACATCACGTTCTCCTTTGGTTCGATGAGCACGGGCACTCGACTCGCGCCCGCACTTCCCCTACAACGCGCCCGCTCACGCCTGGTAACGGCGTTCAGCCGCTCGTCACCCTTTTCGAAGAGCACGGGTTAACCTCAGGCATGGCATCCGACCTGGCCGACCAGAACAAGCGGCAGCAGACCCAGAACGTGTTGCGGACCTTCGTAGGGGCGGACGGCCGTCTCGCGCGGCTCCCCGAGCACTTCGAGACCGGGGTGGAGTATCCGGAGCGGCTCGTCGACGAGCGCCTTCGGGTGTGGTGCGAGGTGGACGCCGAGGCCGCCTGAGCGCTCCAACTCCGTTGGCCCGCTTCCCGGATGACGGGGGAGCGGGCCTTTTCGCGCCCGAAGGTATCGGGTGCATAACTGTCGTGGACCCGTTCGCGAATGCTGTGTGAAGGTCTCCAAGTGAGCGTAAGCGGAACCTTTTTGACGCTCTCTTGACTGCTAAGATCATCCCACTTTCAGTAGGCTGAGGCGTGCCGCGCGCACGGGGGACAGTCTCTAAGGGCCCCATCGCGAAGGAGTGGCTGAGTTGGTCCGCCGGTAAGGTTCGCCACCGGGCTGGGCCCGTGTTCCAGGCCGGACCCAACGGACTGCAACTGCTCCTGTCGCAAGGCGACTTGAAGAGAGTCTCATGACGTCATTGATCCAGGATCCACTGCTGTGGATCTTGCTCGTGGTCTTGGTCGCTGCGGTCGTCGCAGTGATGCGGGCCCGCAGAACCAACATGGCCCTCCGCAGGAAGAGCAACGACCTGCAGAGCGCCCGCGAAGCCGCGCAGAGCGACCGCGACCGCCTCTATGCGGAATACACCCAGCTGAACGCACAGCACGCCGGCGACCTGGCGGCGGTGCGCAAGGATGCGGAGGAAGACACCAAGGCCGTCCTGAAGTCCGCGATGCGGACGCTCCAGGTACTCGCCGACGAACAGCAGCTCATCATCGAGAAGTCGCAGCGCCGCTACGGCGACGACGAACAGGTCCTTGGCGACCTGATGATGATCGACCACACCAACAGCCAGTTCGGCCGCCGCGCCCAGGGCATCGCGGTGCTCTGCGGCGGCTGGCTCGGCCGGCGCGAGTCCACCGCCTCCGTGTACGACGTGGCCCGCAGTGCCCAGGGCCGCATCAAGCACTTCGACCGCGTCACCATCAACACCCAGGTGAACGTCTCGGTGGCCAGCCGCGCCGTCGAGCCCGTCGCGGTCGTCCTCGCCGAGCTGCTGGCCAACGCCACCAACTACAGCGCGCCCGGCACCCGCGTCGACATCAACATCCAGGCCGTACCCACCGGTGTCTGCCTGATCATCGACGACGCCGGCCTCGGTATGAACACGGAGGAGAAGGCGCGGGCCACCGTGCTGCTCTCCCCGCAGGCACCGGTCGACATCACGAGCCTCGGCGACCCGCCGAAGTTCGGCTTCGCCGTGTCCGGGATGCTCGCCACCCGGTACGGCTTCAAGGTCTCGGTCGATTCGGTGTCCCCCTACGGCGGCGTACGGGCGGTGATTCTCTTGCCAGAGAACCTGTTGACGACGGACGTTCCCGAGCCCGAGGGCGGTGCCGCGAAGGCCGAACCCCAGGCGCCCGAGGCTCCTTCGGTCGCTCCGCAGCGGCTGACCCCGGTGGCCACGCCCGGCGGACCGCCGCGTCCGATCGGTACGACGGCGGGCGGCCTGCCCAAGCGGCGGCGGCGCGGCAGCCCGGTCGCGGTGGTGCCCTCGCCGCCGGAGCCGGTCGTGCCGGAGCTCAACACAGAGGTCACGGCTTCACGTATCGGTGCGTTCCAGCGCGGAACGCTGCTTGGGCGGGATACGACCACCATGGAAGGACCACAGGACCAGTGAATCCCGATCTGTCGTGGGTGCTGAACGACGTGCTGCAAGTCCGCGGCGCCCGTCACGCGATCCTCGTCTCGGCCGACGGCCTCCTGCTGGAGCGGTCCAGTGACATCGAGCGCGACGAGGCGGAGACCAACGCCGCCGCGATGAGCTCGATGCAGTCCCTCAGCCGGGCCGTCGCCCCCTTCGTCGGCTCCGGACGCGGTCTGTGGAAGCAGACCCTGATCGAGTACGACGGCGGCTGGATATTCCTGATCGCCGCGGGCAGCGGCGCCTACCTCGCCGTGTCGGCCGCGCTGGACGTCGACATGGAGGCCATGTCGTTCCGGATGCAGCAGCAGGTGGGGGCGCTCGGCAAGGCGATGACCACCCCGCCGCGTCAGAACGCCGGTGCGGACGCATGAACGCCCACGGCGAGGAAGCTCCGGTCACGGTCACCAGCGACTTCGTCCGCTCGTACGTCATCACGGGCGGACGGCGGCTGCCGACCGCCGACGACCTGTCCCTGCACACCCTGGTCACCCTGGCCCCCGACCGGGAGGTGCCGCTCGGTGCCAGCCCCGAGGTACGGGCCATCTGGGACCTGTGCGGCGGCGGCTACCTCTCCGTCGCGGAGGTCGCCGCGCACCTGTCGCTCCCGGTGGGCGTCGCCCGACTCCTGCTGACCGATTTATTCGAACAAGGTCATCTCCTGCGCCGTGCCGCGCCCCCACGCGCCCAGTCCGTCGACAGAGGAATCATCGAAAAGGTGCTGCATGGACTCGAATCCCTCTACGGCTGAGACGATCTACGTCTCAGACGCGGTGACCACCACCGCGAAGATCCTTGTCGTAGGGCACTTCGCGGTGGGCAAGACCACGTACATCGGCTCGCTGTCGGAGATCACCCCGCTGCGCACCGAGGAGAAGATGACCCAGGCGTCCGCCCACGTGGACGACCTGAAGGGTGCGCCGGACAAGGTGACGACCACGGTCGCGCTGGACTTCGGCCGGCTCACGCTGAGCGAGGAACTGGTGCTGTACCTCTTCGGTACGCCCGGTCAGCAGCGCTTCATGCAGCTGTGGGAGGACATGGCCCGCGGCGCGCTCGGCGCCCTGCTCCTGGTCGACCCGTCCCGGCTGGCCGAAACGTTTCCGGTGATCGACCTGGTCGAGAAGTACGGCCTGGAGTACGCCATCGCCGTCAACACCTTCGACCCGGAGGGCGGCGAGTTCGACGAGGACGAGATCCGCGAGGCCCTCGACCTGCTGCCCGACACCCCGGTCGTCTACTGCGACGCCCGGGACCCGAAGTCGTCCGCGAGAGCGCTGATCGCCCTCGTGCAGCACCTGCTCGCCCGCGCGGCCTGAGCCCCGGTCCCTCCTCCGTCCGGCCCCTCCCCGCACAAGGGGACCGGACAAGGGGCCCGGGCAGGGACGTCCGGGCAGGGGCCCGGACCATTCGGACCAGGGCCCCGCACAAGGTTTTTCCTCACCCCTGTCCCCCGCCCCCGAGGCGCGGGGAACCCAAAGGAACCTCCATGGACATACAGCACGCGGGTGCCACGTCGAACGCTCCCGCCAGATGCCCCATGCACGGCGCCGACTTCGCCGCCGATCCGCAGGGCATCTACGACAAGTTGCGCGCCCACGGCCCGGCGGCACCCGTCGAGCTGGCACCGGGCGTGGACGCCACGCTCGTCGTGCAGCACGAGATGGCCCTCAGGGTGCTCCAGAACACCACCCTGTTCGCCCGTGACTCGCGTCGCTGGGCCGCCCTGAACGAGGGCCGCATCTCCCTCGACAGCCCCGTCCTGCCGATGATGGCGTACCGGCCCAACGTCCTGTTCACGGACGGCGCGGTGCATCTGCGGCTGCGCAAGGCCGTCACCGAGAGCCTCGCCAAGCTGAACATCAGCCGGATCCGGCGGGACGTCGAGCCCATCGCCGACTATCTGATCGACCAGTTCAGCGAGCGGGGCCGGGCCGACCTCCTCAACGACTACGCCAAGCTGATCCCGCTGCTGCTGTTCAACAAGATGTTCGGCTGCCCGGCCGACATCGGCGACCGCCTCAACACCGGTATGTCCGCCATGTTCGACGGCCAGGACGACGCCATCAAGGGCATCGAGATCGTCGCCACCTGCCTCCAGGAGCTGATCACGCTCAAGCGCCGCGAGCCCGGCGACGACGTGACCTCCTGGCTCATCCAGCACTCCGCGGGCCTCAACGACGAGGAACTCCGGGACCAGCTCATCGTGCTGATGGGCGCGGGCCTCGAACCCCAGCGCAACCTCATCGCCAGCTCCCTGCTCCTGCTGCTGTCCGACAACCCCTCGGAGCGCGGCAGCGGCATGCTGGTCGAGGAAGCCATCGACCATGTGCTGTGGAACAACCCGCCCATCGCCAACTACGCGACGCACTACCCGATGCAGGACGTCGACCTCGGCGGCGTACCGGTCGACGCGAACACCCCGATCGTCATCAGTTTCGCCGCCGCCAACAGCGACCCCGCCCTCAACGAGGCCCGGCAGATGGCCAGCAAGGGCGCCCACCTGGCCTTCGGTGCGGGCCCGCACGCCTGCCCGGCGAAGGACCCGGCCCTGGTCATCACGCTCACGGCGATCGAGAAGGTCCTCAACGCGCTGCCCGACCTGACCCTCGCGGTCCCGCAGGACAGCCTCATGTGGCGCCCCGGCCCCTTCCACCGCGCGCTCGCCACACTGCCGGTGCGGTTCAGCCCGACGCCGGCCACCCGGATCGCGGCGGCCCTGCGCAACCAGGCCCCGATGCCCGCGGCGACGGACCCGGCACACCGTCCGGCCCCGCAGCCGGCGGCGTCTCCGGCGGCCCGTCAGGAACAGCGCAAGAAGGGATTCTGGAGCTCCTTCCTCGATGTCTTCCGGCTCTGAGAGCTCCGACGGTCAACTGCCCACCCACTTACGCCGGTTGATACGAGCGCCCTGTGTCCGAGGTCCAGCCTCGGGGACGGGGCGCTCAGCGCGTTTCGTCCGGCAGTTCCGCGAACTCCGTCAGGGCGTGGGTGAGCCACTGGGTCCAGAAGGTCTCCAGGTCGATGCCCGCGCGCAGGACCAGGTGCTGGAGGCGGTCCTGGGGGTCGGTGGCCATACCCGAGGGGCGGGGTGGGAAGTCGCGCTTCTCGATCTCCTGATACTCCGTCAACTGGCGCTGGTGCAGGGCGAGGTGGCGTCGCAGGTCGGCCTCGATGCCTTCGGCGCCGACGACCGCCGAGGCGCGCAGGCGCAGCAGCAGGGTGTCGCGGTACGGCTTGGGGTCCTGGGGTGCCGCGGTCCAGCGGGCCAGTTCGGCGCGGCCCGCGGGCAGGACCTCGTAGCTCTTCTTCTGGCCGCGGGTCGGCTGTTCGGCGGGCAGGGCGCGGATGTGTCCCTCGGCCTCCAGTCGGCCCAGCTCGCGGTAGATCTGCTGATGCGTCGCCGACCAGAAGTAGCCGATCGACCTGTCGAACCTGCGGGTCAACTCCAGCCCCGAGGACGGCTTTTCGAGCAGGGCGGTGAGGATCGCGTGCGGGAGTGACATGCCACGGCTCCTAGAGGGTCGCTGCCAGTTCGGTGCCCTGCTTGATGGCGCGTTTGGCGTCCAGTTCGGCGGCCAGGTCGGCGCCGCCGATCAGGTGCGCGGCGTGTCCGGCGGCCAGCAGGTCGTCGTACAGGTCGCGGCGCGGGTCCTGGCCGGTGCACAGGACGACGGTGTCGACCGGCAGGACGGTGCTGGTGCCGTCGACGGTGAGGTGGAGTCCGGCGTCGTCGATACGGTCGTACCGGACGCCCGGGGTCATGGTGACACCCCGGTGCTTGAGTTCGGCGCGGTGGATCCAGCCGGTGGTCTTGCCGAGGCCCGCGCCGACCTTGGTGGCTTTGCGCTGGAGCAGGTGGACGGTGCGTGGCGGGGCGGTCCGCTCGGGGGCGGTGAGGCCGCCGGGGGTGCGGTGGTCCATGTCGACGCCCCAGGCGCGGAAGTACGCCGCCGGGTCCTCGTGCGTCTTGTCGCCGCTGTCGGTGAGGTACTCGGCGACGTCGAAGCCGATGCCGCCCGCCCCGAGGATCGCGACACGGTCGCCGACTGGGGCGTCGCCGCGCAGGACGTCTAGGTAGCCGACGACGCTGGGGTGGTCGATGCCGGGGATGTCGGGGGTGCGGGGGGTTACTCCGGTGGCTACCACGATCTCGTCGTAGGCCGCCGTCAAGGCGTCTGCGGTTGCGCGGGTGTTGAGGCGTACGTCTACCCCGTGGGCGTCCAGCTGGTGGCGGAAGTAGCGGATCGTCTCGTCGAACTCCTGCTTGCCGGGGACCTTGCGGGCGACGTTCAGCTGGCCGCCTATCTCGGGGGCGGCGTCGAAGAGGGTGACCTCGTGGCCGCGTTCGGCGGCGGAGACGGCGCAGGCGAGTCCGGCGGGTCCGGCGCCGACCACCGCGACGCGTTTGCGCAGGCGGGTGGGCGAGAGGACCAGCTCCGTCTCGTGGCAGGCGCGCGGGTTGACCAGGCAGGAGGTGATCTGCCCGCTGAAGGTGTGGTCCAGGCAGGCCTGGTTGCAGCCGATGCAGGTGTTGATCGCCTCGGGTGTGCCGGCGGCGGCCTTGTTCACGAAGTCCGGGTCGGCGAGCATCGGGCGGGCCACGGAGATCATGTCCGCGCGCCCTTCGGCGAGCAACTCCTCGGCGAGTTCCGGGGTGTTGATGCGGTTGGTGGTGACGAGGGGGATGCCGACCTCGCCCATGAGCTTCTTCGTCACCCATGTGTACGCGCCGCGCGGCACCGAGGTGGCGATGGTGGGGATACGGGCCTCGTGCCAGCCGATGCCGGTGTTGATGATCGTGGCGCCGGCCGCCTCGACGGCCTTGGCGAGCGTGATCACCTCGTCGAGTGTCGAGCCGCCGGGGACCAGGTCCAGCATCGACAGGCGGTAGATGAGGATGAAGTCCTCGCCCACGGCCTCGCGTACCCGGCGGACGATCTCGACCGGGAAGCGCATGCGGTTCTCGTAGGAGCCGCCCCAGCGGTCGGTGCGGTGGTTGGTCTGGAGGGCGATGAACTCGTTGATGAGGTAGCCCTCGGAGCCCATGATCTCGACGCCGTCGTAGCCGGCCCGGCGGGCGAGGAGGGCGGTTCGGGTGTAGTCGTCGATGGTCTGTTCGACTTCGGCGTCGGTGAGTTCGTGTGGGGGGAAGGGGCTGATCGGGGCCTGGAGGGGGCTGGGGGCGACGAGGTTCTGGTGGTAGGCGTACCGGCCGAAGTGGAGGATCTGGAGCGCGATCTTTCCGCCCTCGCGGTGTACGGCGGTGGTGATGGCGCGGTGTTGTTCGGCCTCGGTGTCGGTGGTGAGTTTGGCTCCGCCTTCGTAGGGGCGGCCGGCGTCGTTGGGGGCGATGCCGCCGGTGACGATGAGGGCGGCTCCGCCTCGGGCTCGGGTGGCGTAGAACTCGGCCATGCGGGTGAAGCCGTGGGGGGCTTCTTCGAGGCCTGTGTGCATGGAGCCCATGAGGACGCGGTTGGGGAGGGTGGTGAAGCCGAGGTTCAGGGGGCTCAGGAGGTGGGGGTATGGGCTCATGGGGGCCTCCGGGGGTGGGGTGGTTGGTCCTGCCTCCTTTTTAGGGCAGGTGGAGGCGATTGTGCAACTAGTTGCATAATGGTGTGCGGCACATGGGGGTGGGGTGGGGTTTTCTTCGCCCCCGCCGCCCCTACCCGTCCCATCCCGTTCCTGGGGGCTGCGCCCCCAGACCTCCTGGTTGGAGTGGGTGGGCGGGGGAAAAACGGCCTGAACGGCCTCGTCCTCAAACGCCGGACGGGCTGGATGGTGTGGGCCGGTGCTGGTTCAGGGTCGTCGTGATCAGGGTCTGGAGTTGTTCGGTCACGTCGTCCAGGGGGCTGATGCTGCGCTTCGCGCGGCACATTGCCACCGTTCCCTCCGTTGCCGCGACGATCAGTGTCGCGAGCTGTGCCGCCTGTTCGGGGGCGGCGCCGTGCTCCCTGAGGGAGGCCGCCAGCAGGGCCTCCCACTGGTCGAACACCTCGGCGGCTGCCAGGACCGCGGCCGGAATCTCGTCCGTCGGCGGCTCCTCGATGGAGACCGCGAGGACAGGACACCCGGCGCGGAAGTCGCTGTCGACGACGATCTTCCGCCACAGGCCGAGAAACGCTCGCAGTCCCGCGACCGGCCCTGCCGGCAGCTCCTTGCGCAGATTCCGGGCGGCGAACTCACCCGCATACCGCACGGCCTCCGTGGCCAGCTGCTGCTTGCCCTCCGGGAAATAGTGGTACGTCGAACCGAGCGGCGCCCTCGCGTGCTTCGCCGTCTCGCGGATGCTCGTCGCGTTCAGGCCGCGCCGGCTGATCATGTCGGCGGCACCGGCCACGATCCGCTCGCGCGCCGTCGGGCTGGACTTGGTCACGTACGTGATCCCTTCCCTCTCTTCCCTGCCTACCACGCTTGCTATAACAGCCGTCATATCCTAGCGTCGCCCAGTCGCGGGCGGGTCGGTTGTTCGACCTCGTCATGGATGGCCTGCGGGCCGGTGCCCCTGGCGGGCGCTGAGTGCTCCGCTGGGCAGGCAGTTTGTTCGGCGCGGGTCGGTGGGGGCTGGTCGCGCCCAGACCCCCGCTGTCGGCCTGAACGGCCTCGTCCTCAAACGCCGGACGGGCTGGGTGTGCCTGGACGGCCT